>JAITOM010000150.1 GCA_031289975.1 Methanobrevibacter sp.
GATATATTATTTGGATATGGACGCATGAAAAATAAAATCATTGAATGATTTTACATAATATTTTGGAATTTATAACAGTTTTTCATCATATTTATTTCTAAAAAAGGAGTATACATTAAAAATTTTCTTATTTTAACTGCAGTGCTTCTTTTACACCATCTATTTCATTATTTTCACTTTAACTAAAAAACAATTTTTTTTTCAATAGTCTCTTAACTTAGATTTTCAAAAACACTTAAAATATTAAATTAAGATTTAATATTACTTTCAATTATCCTAATCACTAATTTTTAAATTATTTTCTTTTTAAACAGCTATTTACCCCCTTAAATAACGGGGGTGATTAATCATCTTATATCCATACTCTATTTTCTTTTTTAATTATTTTTAATTCTTATTTATTTAAATAAAGAAGAATTAATTAATTTTAGTTTTGTGTTTGAGAATCATATAAATCATTACCTTTTATATAGGAGTTAGTGCAATAAATGTAAATATGGAATGTAAGTGTTTCATATTAAGATTTTTAATATGAGTGCTTATATCTTAAAAATACATTTATATATTTCACAAATCATTTTTTTTATAAAACTACTATAAAAAACGGCACTGTAAAATTAGCATGGATTTTTACAATTGAAAACAGACGATAAAAGTTTAATGAGAGGTATATTGGCTTAATGCTTTTATGCTAAAATCCAAATTCCAAATTGTGAATTTCCATCCTCTTTTTACAGTGCCTAAAAATGGAAGTGTCAAGTTGATGGCTCCTGATAAAAAAATAATATTAACTATCTCAATTTTGACAATAATTTAATCAAAGGTGCTGTCAAAAATTTGGATGATACAATTTGTTATAATTTTCTAAACTTGATCAATGATTTCCAGCTTTATTAATCTTATTTTTGACTATATACTATATATTATGAGTAAAAATGAAGTCTTATCATCTGAATTTGACATAGTCCTAAAAACTTCAGGAGCCATCTTTTTGGCACTCTCTAAAAAATTAACTTAATATTAATTTGAAATTCTTAAACAGGTGAATAAATTCTCTTAAGTTGAAAATAAATTTTCAACAATAAGATATTTAAAAATAAGTGATTAATTAAAAACATTTTTTCCACCACTATAAAGAAAATCAAGAGTTGTTATCGAAGATAACTTAGGAAAATCTAAGATGTCCAGTTTCTAATTGAACAAGTTCAATAATGAGAATTCCAAATTTTAAGTTTCCATCCTCTTTTTACACTGTCCATTTTCATTGAAATAATTGTAAAACACTTTCTCTTAAAAAAAAATATGTTCATTGAAAATAACTGAGAATGTCAAGAAGATGGCTCCTAAGATTTTTTTTGAGGATGTGAAAAATTCAATGGATGAAAATATAATGCTTTTTTGATATTTATAATATTTTATTTTAAAATGTTTTAAGAACTTTATAATATCAATGAAGTACTAAAGAAGACTTTTATTTATACCCAACATTTGAGTAAAATTTCTAAAAAAAAATAATAGCTATTATAGAATACTAATTGTGGGGGTTGAAATTTAAAGTGAATGATAAATTGGGTGAATAGTATCCATAATAGCTACTTACATGAATATTTTAGTTTTATATTATGTTTGGTGGGTGATTATTAATAACAAATAATACACTAAGTACCAAAATCACTAAAACTAAAAATATAGTTATGTAAGAGTAAATAAGTGTAGGACTGACACCATATAAATCAATTATTGGCTTTTCTTTTCTTAAAGGGTCTTTATCATACGAATTAATACTTTTCATTTTATTTCACCTCTATTTATATGGTAAGTTTATATTCTTATTTAAATGAAAGCCAAGAGAGCATTCCAAAACTAATATTTTATAAAAATTCCTAAACTTTATTCGCTGATTTGAAGTTTAATCATTAAAAAAATTTTTAATATTATTTAATTATAAAATTTAAACAATATAATTTATTCATTAATTAAATATTAATTTATTATTCATTTATTTATTAAAAAATATTCTTAATTATTATTAAAATAAATTATAATTTTATTTATATTTTTATTTTATTAATTAAATATTTTAATGTGAAATTCATGAAAGAAAAAGATTTTAAAAAGTATTGCGAAGAAAAGTACAGATATTTTGATGTTACAGCAGATATAGGTTTTCATTCGTTTGGTAAAACATTAGAAGAAGGATTTGAAAATAGTGGGCTTGCAATGTTTAATGTTATAACTGATACTTGCAAAGTTAATAGTGTTATAAGTATGAAAATTGTTGTTGAGTCTGAAGATTTGGTTTCTTTACTTTATATGTATTTAGAAGAACTTTTATTTATTCATGAAGTTGATTTTTTATTATTTTCATATTTTGAAGTTAAATCCATTAGTAAAAAAGGTGATGGTTATAAGTTAATAGGTGAAGTTAAAGGAGATAAAATAGATTGGAATAAACATGAAAAAAAATCAGAGGTTAAAGCTATTACATTTCATATGATGGAAATTAAAAAAGAAAAGGAAAAGTATGAGTTAAGAGTAATTTTAGATTTATGATTAACTCTTAAATTTATATGTGGTTGGCTGAGAAAACTCCTGCCCTTTAAGGCTGTGAGATGAATATTGCTTAGTAATGACTTGCAGGTGTTAAACCAAGATGATGATCTTCAGCTTTTTTGCCTGGAATACCATATGCATCTGCTCTACATTGAGTGCATGCTCTAAAAACAGGAATTATTTCTTCCACATCATTTCTAACCTTTTCAATTAATTCACAATCAGGTTTTGGATAATCTTTTAATTTATTTAGGGGGATGAGTGGAAGAATATTCATAAGTGAAGCTCCTCTTTTTTTAACCTCTTTAGCTATTTCTTCAATATGTTTATCATTAAGCCCAGGGATTAAAACAGTGTTAACTTTAACTATAACTCCATTTTGAGCTAATTTTTCAACTCCTTCAAGTTGATTTTTAATCAATATTTCAACCGCTTGCTTACCCTTATATACTTTGTCTTCATATTTAATAAAAGAATAAATATCTTTAGCTATTTCTGGGTCTATTGCATTGATAGTCACAGTCACTGTATTTACTCCAAGTTCAGCTAATTCATCAGCATATTTAGGAAGCAGAAGACCATTTGTACTCATACATTTAATTAAATCTGGTTTTTCATCCCCTAACTTTTTAAAGAATTCAAATGTTTCTTTGTTTGCTAATGAATCGCCTGGTCCTGCTACTCCTACAACTGAAATAGGACCATCTTCTGTTACTTTACGCACATGATCAATAGCTCCATCACTATCCATAATACAAGCAGCCACTCCTGGTCTTATATCTTCATTATTAATATCTCGAGTACAGAAATTACAATAGATATTACATTTTGGTGCTATTGGAACATGAACTCTACCTACTTTATCATGGATTTTTTCATTGAAACATGGGTGGGCTTTTGTAATATGTGCAAATCTTAAACCTTTGTGTTCATTTATCATAGTGATACATCTCCTTATCATTTTTATTTTAAATAAACTAATCTATAGTTTAGAAAAACGAAGTTTTTCTTTAATTACAAACATTATTTCATATAATTAAAAATTATTTCATATAATTAAAAATTTAAAATTAATTATTTAATTTATATTTACTATATATTAATCACAGTTCTTAGTATATATAATGTTTGTATTCTAACAAACAAATTATTGAAAATAGTAAAATATTGATTATTTTAAAAAATATTCATGTTTCATAGTTTGAGTATATAAGCTATTTTATAAAATAATTTAATAAATAAAGCGATTTGTGATGGATTTATATTTCAAAGTAATAGAATTTTTAAAAATTTATTTTTTTTCAGGTTATACACTATTGAATACTATAATTTATGGTATAATGCTGGTTTTAATAATCTTTGGATTAATAAAACTTTTTAAAAAATTAGGAAAAGATCCTACTGAATTAATTTTCTATGTTATTCCATTTATTTTTATTGGTTCATGTATAAGGGCATTTGTGGACAATGGAATTTTACCTTACAATTGGTTTTTAATTACACCTGGAATATATTTTATTGTAGGGAGTACAACAATTTTATCTTTATTATTAGGAATATATTTTGAAAAGAAAAGGAATATAAATTATAAAAAGGTTTTGTTTTTAATAGGAATAATTTTATTGATCCCAATTTTTGTAGGAATAAACAGGATAAATATAATTTCAAGTTTAGAAATAATAGCTATTTGGACTGTATTAACTATACTGTTCTTTTTAATCGGCAAATTTTTCTACCTTTACAAGGATAAGTACAATTTAGCTATTATATCTGCTCATATTTTGGATGGTTCGAGTACATTTGTGGCAGTAGACTTATATGGATACAGTGAACAGCATGTAATTCCTAATCTTATTTATAAAGAAACCTTAACAGCGGTAAGTATTTTTCCTTTAAAAATAATAGTGATAAGCCTATCGTTGTATGTGATAGAAAAATATGTTGATGATGATGTAATTAAAGGATTATTAAAATTAGCTATATTTATTTTAGGGCTTGCACCAGGATTAAGAAATTTATTAACTTTATTTTTGTATTAAAATTAATTTATAAACCCTTTAAAGGCATCATAAATCATGCAGTAGAATATATAGTACGAAACTTGAATTTTGGTAAAATCATTGTTTTAAATTTTCTTTTAAATTTAATTTTTTTGATTAAATTTCTTATTCTTAAGGAATAATTAGAATAAAATATTTAGATTTTAGATTAATAGAAATATAAAGAATAATTTTAAAAATTAAGATATTTTAGTAAAATTAAAAAATTTTGGAAGTAGAGAAAATCGAAGGTTTTCTAAGCTAAAACTAAAGTTTTTAAAGTGCCAAAAATTTGTTTCTTGACTATTGGTAGTTATAAAATATAATTATAAAGGTTTTATTAAAATTTTTTTAAATGGGATAATAATGATTGATTATGAACAATTTAAGGAATTTATAATTAAAATTTTAGGAAGAGATATAGGAAGCAATATAAATCAAAATAAAGCTATTTCTACTGAAAAATTTAAATCTTTATTTATAGTTGCTGGTCCAGGTTCAGGAAAAACAACTGTCATGGTATTAAAAATTCTTAAATTTGTTTTTGTGGATGGTATTCAAGCCAATGAAATAATAGCTACAACTTTTACTAACAAAGCTGCAAGAGAATTGTATTCTCGTATTTTAGAATGGGGAACTAAATTAAAAGATGCCATACTAAAAGAAGCTATTCTTGATAAGGATAACGAAAAAAAATTAAAAAGAATAGATTTTAGTCAGTTGATTAATGGTACCATTGATGGTATATCCGATGAATTACTTAGGATTTATAGAGAACCCGGAGTAGACTTACCAATTATAATTGAAGATTTTGTTGCAATTTCAACTATGATTAAAACAGGACTTTTCTATAAGGATAGATACTTAAATAAAGATTTGCAAACCTACCTTGGGAAATTTACAAGTCATGAAAAGGTATCAAATCCATCCAAAATGAGTGAAATCTTATTAAACATGAAAAATAGATTGTTTTATGATCAAGCAGATATAAAACTACTTAGAAGCCAGAGAGAGGATAATGGAGCAAAAGTTGCTTTAGATGCAATTTCAGATTATGAAGAGTATTTATCTAAAAGGAACATGTTCGATTTTCCTATGTTAGAATCATTTTTCTTAAATAAATTAAATTCTAATAGCTTTAATGATTTTTTAAAAAATATAAAAATAATTTTAGTTGATGAATACCAAGATACAAATTTAATACAAGAAATGATTTACTTTAAAATAGCTAAATCAGCTATTAACAATGGAGGCAATATAACCGTTGTTGGTGATGATGACCAATCAGTTTATAGGTTTAGAGGAGCTACAGTAGACTTATTCACTAACTTTAAGAGGAGGATAAAAGAAAAGTTAAATGTTGATGTTGATGAAGTTAACCTTTCAACCAATTATCGTTCAAGTGAGGAAATTGTTGATTTATGTAATAATTTCCTATATTTGGATGATGAATATCAAAATGCAAGGGTAAGTGAAAAACCTAAAATTGAGGATGCTAAAGTTAAAGATAAAACTATTCCTATATTAGGCATGTTTAGGTCAGATGAAGATAGGTTAGCTCGTGATTTATCTATTTTAATAAGGGATTTAATTGAAAATAATGAGATTAAACTTAAAATTAAGAGTGTTCTTAAACCAAAAAAGGATAAAGAATATCCAAAAGAAATAGTTATTAGTTTAGATGAAGAACACGGTTCAAATGGAGATATAGCTATTTTAACTTACTCCCCTAAAGAATACTCTTTCGGCACCCCTTTATTTCCTTATCATTTAAGAAAAAACTTAAAAAACATGAAAAATCCTATTGATGTATTTAATCCTCGTGGTCAGGATTTACATGAAATTAAATCTGTAGCTATTTTATGTGGTTTAATATTAGAATGTATTGACCCAAAAAGTAATGTTCATAAAAAATTAAAAAAACTTCCTAAAATAGCTAATGTCAACATGAAAAAATGGCGAAAAAAAGCTAATGATTTTATAGATTCATCTCCTTCTCCAAATAATCCACTTTCATTAAGGGATTTTGTTAATCATTGGATGGAAAGAATTCCTTATGAGAAAAATAATTCTTCTTTAAAGCAATGGCCTCAAACAGCAAGTTTAATTGATTTAACTTATAAATTAATTATGTGGCTTCCTAAGTTTCAAGATGATCCGAAAGGATTGGTTTATCTTGGGGTCATTGCAAAAACAATTAATCAAACAGGTTTTGTAAATGAATTTGCTGCAAAGATACACTTTGATAATGAAAATTTAGAGAAAAAGTCGGTTGAAGAAGCTATTTGGAATATTTTTGTTCCTATTGCTACAGGTGGAGTTTACATAGACGAAAATTCATTTGAAACCTTACCAGATAATCATATTAATATAATGTCTATTCATCAATCAAAGGGATTAGAATTTCCTTTTGTAATTGTGGATGTTGGTTCAAGATTTAAGAAAAATAGAGTTAAAACATCTTTTTTAAGATTTCCTAAAGATGACGGAGAAAAATCAACTTTACTTGAAGATGAAATTAGAGCTTACAGTCCTCTTGGAAAAGGAGATAGATCCAAAAAAAATCGTGAATTTGATGATTTAACACGACTTTACTTTGTTGCTTTCTCACGTGCCCAAGATGTTTTAATGTTAATTGGATTAAATTCTTCACTATGGGGATATAATAACATTGATGAAGATAAAAAAGAAATACCCAATGTTGCATTAGGTTGGAGAAGAGATAAAAAATTTGTTGGTTTTGATGAAGTATTATTAATTTAATTAATGGTTTATTTATTTTAATAAAAGAATATAGTGATTTTGATAAAGTTCTTAATAAATAATTTTTTTAAAAATAAATATTTTTAAAATATATTAATTTAAAATTACGTATATTAATTAAAATATAGTTATATTATCTAAAATTTAAAATTATAGATTTCTATAAAGTGATATTTGAAATTAAATAATTTAACAAAAAAATTTATCATCCAAAATTTAAGAACTTTTCCAAAATGA
>JAITOM010000166.1 GCA_031289975.1 Methanobrevibacter sp.
TATTTAATTTTTGATATTACTTTATAAAAATTAATAATTTTAAATTTTAAATAATTTAAATATATTTTAATTAATATAAATGATTTTAAATTAATATTTTTTAATAATATTTATTTTTAAAAAAGTTCACTTATTAAGAACTTTATCAAAACCACTATAATTAAATAAATATTATTATGAATTATTATAAAAATTGAAATTAATTATAAATTAGGAATATCAATAAATAATTATTTATGAACTAAATAATTAAATGTAAAATAGTGCTTAATAAGAAATTAATGATTAATAACTAATTTATTAAAATAGGAGATTTAGATGTTAAATTTAGGACCTATTATAACAGGATTTACTATAGGATTTATTATAGGATTAACTATAAAAAATAATCCAAACAATAATATAATATTTACCAAATCATCATTTATAGCCCTGATAATTGTAGCTATTATAGTAGCATGGCAATTAGGACCATTTCCTTATTATGATGACCTTCCAATAGCTACTGGATTTATATTTGGAGCTTTTGGACTAATCGCTGGAAAAGAAATATCTGGATTATAGTTAAATAGGGGGAGGGATGAATTTTATGAATAATGAGGAGAAAATATTATTAAAACTTGAAGAAGAGAATAAAAAAATTGAAAAGAAATTAGATCATATTGAAACTAATCATTTAAACCATATTTATAATAAAATAGAAGAAAAAGAAGACCAAAAATATTATGATCTCATATTAAGTATTAAAGATTTGGATAAGAAGATAGATATTAAGTTTAATTATGTTAGTGTGATTAGTGCGATAACTTTAATAGTGTTCACATTATTATTAAGATACAAAATAATTTAATGATTGGGATATTATTAAATGATGAGTGATTTATTTGATAAGTTAAAAAGTGCTAGATTATAATCTATACATAATAGGATTATACATAATAGGAATAATATAAATGTTTCATGTTCAGATCCAATATAATATGATGGATTATGAAAATTTTAACATTTTAATTACTAATCATTGGATGAGAATCATGTTTTTATCAACAAATAAGTGTAAGGGAATTGGCGAATGTATCAAAAAGTGTCCTACTGAAGCTATTCGTTTGATTGATGGGAAAAGTTTTGGTTGCATTAGTTGTGGGACTTGTTTTGATATATGTCCAAATCATGCCATATTTAAAAATAGATACGATGGATATGTAGTTGATAAAGCAAAATGTAATGGTTGTGGATTTTGTGAATTTTCATGTCCAGTGAGTAGTATTCATATTGAAAATGGTAAAACTAAAGGGATTTGTGCAAGATGTGGTGTTTGTAGTGAAGTATGTCCAGAAAATGCAAGAATAGATGGATTTGATTTACGTGAAGATAAACAAAATGAATACTTAAACTCCCTTAATTTAGCAAATTTTATTACAACAAGTAGCAATAATAATAAAATATCTAAAACTTCAAATAAAGAGGTGGTAAGAAATTCAGTTGTCACTGATACGGATAACTGTATTTTCTGTGGAAGATGTGAATATTATTGTCCAACTAATGCAATTAGAGTAAGAACTTACCAAAAGGATTGTGTTAAATGTAGAATATGTGATGATCTTTGTCCAGTGGATGCAATCAATAAAGGAAACATTGATCATGATAAATGTGTTTTATGTTTAAACTGCTATAAAAACTGCCCTCAAGATGCGATTTCAGTGAAAAACTTTGAAGTTAATATCAACAAATCAGAGAAAGAAAATGAAGGTACAATTGTATCATGTCTTAACTGCGGATTATGTAGTGAAAACTGTGAAGATGGATCTTTAATAAAAATAAATGGGAAGATGAAATTTGACCCAAGTATATCTAATGGTTCATTTGAAAAAGCTATTGAAAATTGTCCAGTTAATACATTATCAGAATCTTTCATTGCTAAATTAGATGGATACTGTGTTTCATGTGGTAATTGTGTAAAAGTTTGCGATATTCAACAAGCTCGAAGCTTTAAAAATGTCAGTTGGGACGGCTCAGTTTCTGATGATTGTATAAGCTGTGGAACATGTGAAGAACTATGTCCAGAAAAAGCAATTACACTAAAAAGAGGTAAAGTATTAGTTGATTTAGATAAATGTATTTTATGTGAAACCTGTGGAATAAACTGTCCAAAAGATGCCATCCAAAAATCAACAATGTTTAAAAAGATAGTTGAAAATGGGTTTAATCTTACTGATAATAGGCTATGTATAAACTGTAAAATATGTTACAATATTTGTCCAGAAGCTGCAATAAATGATGATGGAGATAAAATTAGTGTTGATTTAGATAAATGTGTCTTTTGTGGTGCCTGTTACAATAATTGTCCTGCAAAAGCTTTTATATTTGAAAGAGAATTCATAGAGGAGTGTTAATCAGGTGTTAATATGAAAAATCTAATTAGGATAATCTTAGAAGGAGCTTATGGAAATTTCAAAAAGATATTTTTCAAATCTGATAGACTAACTGATATGAATTTAAGAGCAGATATTTTAGGATCTAATGTTAAACCAACTGATAAAGTCGCAGATACAGCATGTATTGGTTGTGGTGGCTGTGCAAATGTTTGTCCTACTAATGCAATATCAATGATAAACTTAGATAAAAGTGAAAAATTAATGGAGAATTGGATTAAAACTCAAATTCCAGAATTAAATAGTGAAAAATGTGTATTCTGTTATTATTGTCATGATTTTTGCCCAATTTATGCTTTATTTGGAGAAAAATCCACAATACATCCTAATGATGTTGGTGAAGTGAGTTTAGAATTAAATGAACTTATGAATCAGCCAGTGAAAATATCTGAAGATAAAATAAAATTCATTGCTCAATTTTTATCTAATAAAAATGTTATTAAGAACAATAAAAGTATTTCTAAATTTCTAACTGTTAAAGCTAATACCAATAACATTAAAAATAGTGCTGATAAAGAGGAATAGTACTGATAAAAATAGTGATATCAATTATAGTAATTTTGATAAAGTTCTTAATAAATAATTTTTTTAGATAAAGTTCTTAATAAATAATTTTTTTAGAAATAAATATTATTAAAATATATTTATTTAAAATTAGTTATATTAATTAAAATAAATTTATATTAATTAAAATTTAAAATTATAAATTTTTATAAAGTAATATTTAAAATTAAATAATTTAATAAAAAAAAATTATCATCCAAAATTTAAGAACTTTTCCAAAATGACTATAAAATAATATTGGATATAGCGAATAAATATATAATAAATCTAATGAAAAATTCCATGATATTTAACAATGAAGTGATTAAATGAGTCTTAAATCATATTCACGAGGAAAAGCCATACATTTAATGTTAGTGTATACTGGAGGATGTAATGGTTGCGATATAGAAATTGTCAATTGTGTTCTTTCTCCTAAATTTGACTGTGAACAATATAATGTATTTTTAACTTGGAATCCTCGTGAAGCAGATGTTTTAGTTGTGACTGGTCCTGTCACATATTTCAATAAAGAGCCTTTAAAGAAAATATATGAAGCTATTCCAAATCCAAAGGCGGTTATAGCTGCAGGTTCTTGTGCTTTAATGGGAGGAGTTTATAAAAATATTCATGGAGATATTCCTTCTGAAGAGATTTGTGGACCTGTTGAAAATATAATACCTGTAGATGCTAAAGTTCCAGGTTGTGCAGTAAGACCACAAGATATTTTAGCTGGTGTTGTATCTGCTTTACCAAAATTACTAAATGCCGATTAAAATATAATTATCAATATATAGTCCTTATGG
>JAITOM010000167.1 GCA_031289975.1 Methanobrevibacter sp.
AGAAGAATCAAAAAACATAGAAGAATTTCTCATAGAATATAGAAAACACAACCAAGAAACAATAGATTGGAATGCAGTCAGAGCCGACGGTAAACTTGAAGGTTTAAAAGAAGGAGAAATTAAAGGAATTGAAAAAGGTTTAAAAGAAGGAAAAATTAGAAAAGAAAAAATAATTATAGAAAATATGAAAAAATATGGTTTATCGGATGAAGAGATAAATAAAATAATAAACAATGAATAGTTTATTTTATTTGATACTACAAAAAGACGAGAGTGTCAAAAAGATGGCTTCTGAAATTTTTTGGGATATTTCGAATTCGGCTGATAAGACTTTATTCTAAATTTTTACTCACACATAGTATATAGTCAAATATTAATATTGTTGAGAATCATGTATTAAGCTTATAGGATTAAATTATTATCAAATGACATAATTGATATTATCACTTTTTTGGTCAAGAGTCAGATCTTTACAGTATCTTTTTCACAATATGTTTTTGGAGATTAAATATAGTTTGATGAATTTATTTTTTATTCCATATAAATAGCTGGTTTATAAGGAATGGCTTGTTTTGATTTATTCTCTGGATCAAAAGAATTATCCTCATGAATTATAATCTCACAACCTATCTCTTCAGATATGAAATCTTTTTCATTGTTTAAAATAGCTATTTCATCTATTTTCCCAAGATATTTTGTTTTTGTCATTTCTTTAGCTATTTTTTTTGCAAATCCTGAAAGTTCCTTTTTATTCTCATATACATTTTCTTTAATAGATCTACCTATAATTTGACCAACATCAGGTTTAGAAATTTCATGAGCTATTTTATAAACATCCCATTTCCAATTTTCACAAGGATAAATATGAATTTTATTGATTTTTTTATTTATAATCTTTTTAATTTGTAAAATATCTTTAATTAAATTCATGATAATCTCTTCAGATTTCATTACCTTTTCATTGATTAAATCAGGATTATATTCTGGCCATTTTTCATTAGATATAAATCCTTCTCCTCCATGGGACTGCCAAAGTTCTTCACAACTATGTGGAGTAAAAGGTGTAAGTATTTTAATCCATGTCTTAAAAACATTTGAAAGAACATAAACAACATTTTCATCTTTTTTTGATATATCTTTTCTTACTCTGTATAAATAATGGTCAATGTCTTTTTTAAGAAGGAATAATGCATCTTGAAGAGCTTTTCTTGTTTGGAAAACTTCAAGAGCCATAGTAGAATCTTTTAGTCTTAGATTTAATTGACTAATCATCCATTTATCTATTTCTTTTTTTAGTTCTATTTCTTGAATAGTATTTAAATTAATTGAAGAACCTTTAATTTGTTTAATTTTATCTCCAAATTCAAAAAACAATTCTAATCTTTTTTTAATTCCTTTAACCTCTTTTTCTCTCCAATCAAAATCTTGCCATGGTTCAGCTGAAGCCATTAAAAATAATCTAACAACATCTGCACCATATTCCTTTATAGCATCGGATAATATGATCACATTTCCCTTGGATGAAGACATTTTCCTTCCTTCAAGAAGTCCCATACCAAAGACAACCATGCCTTTAGGCCAATTATCCTTTTGAAATATAGCTCCATGATGGAAGATATGAAAAGTTAAATGATTACCAACAAGGTCTTTTCCAGATAATCTCCAATCAAGTGGATACCAATAATTAAATTCATCTTTTATTTTATCAATATTTAATGAATCATTAATTTGAGAATTATCTTTACCTAATAGTACATAATCAAAGAAATCATCATCTAAGTCATTTACTTCAATATCTTTAAAGTATTTAGCTATTGTATAGTAAGCCATGTAAATTGTTGAATCTGATAAAGGTTCGATTAGCCATTGTTTATCCCAAGGTAGTTTTGTTCCAAGCCCAATTCTTCGTGAACAAGCCCAATCTTCTAACCAACCAATATAGTATTCAAAATTAGCTCTTAATTCATTTGGAATAATATTTTCATTAGATAAACATTTTCTTGCTTTTTCTTTCCAATTTTCATCAGAATATTTTAAAAACCATTGGTCATCCATTATTTTAACCACAGTTTTTGATCCACACCTACAAATTACAGGATGTTGTGAGAAATCATACATAATAGCTCCAATACCATCATCAATCATTTTAGATCTGATTTTTTCTCTGGCAATAGCTACCTTCTCACCACCATAAATAGGAATATCAGTGCTTATAATACCTTTTGAATGTTCAACTTTGTAAAGTTCATTAGTAGCTTCCTCTAAGTTTGGATCGTTTTGATTTTTAACATTGAATTTTTCAATAAGATCTTTCGCTGGAAATTCACTATACTTTTTAACCGTTACAACATTAAGGATTTTAATATCATCTACAGTATCTTTTAAATTATACTTATTTAAGAGTTCATTATCAACTTTTAAATCTTGTAGGGCAATATAGTCTGCTGGAGCATGACCAGGAACAGAAAATACAGAACCAGTACCATATTCAGAATCTACAAAATTTGCAGGTAAAATAGGATGTTTATTCATTGTAATTGGATTTTTAACAAAGTTCCCAATTAAGCTATTGGGGTCAATTTCTCCAATGATTTTTAAATCCTTGATTTGATTTGAAAGATTAAGATAAGATTTTTTACTTATTATATAAGTTTTTCCATTGTTATCCACTTCAATATATTTAACTTCAGGATTTAACCAAAGATTAGTGACACCATAAATAGTTTCTGGTCTAAATGTGGCTGGAACTATGAATTTGCCATCCATTTCAAATTTGATTAAGGTTAATTCATTAATTGTTGCTCCTTCACCATCTAAAAGATCATGATCACCGACAGGATTATTACATTTAGGACAATATTTAACAGGATGCTTTCCTTTCTTAACTAAATCCATTGATTTTAATTTTCTTAACTGCCATTCAATAAATTTTTTATAACTTTCATCTGTAGTTCTAAATTCTCTTCTCCAATCAATAGAATATCCCATATCATCCATTACATTATGATATTCTCCACTAAAATATTTAACAATATACTCTGGATTTGAAAGTTTATGAATTTCATCCTTAGGAACCTTATGGACATTTTCGTATAATTCTAAAGTCCATGGATCTTTTTCCTCAATTCTTTTAGCTATTCCAATGACTGGGGCTCCAGTCACATGCCATCCCATAGGAAACAAAACATTGTATCCTTGCATTCGCTTAAATCTACTATAAACATCAGGAACCGTGTATGTTCTACCATGACCAATATGCATAGCTCCACTTGGATAAGGATAAGCCACAGTTATGAATAATTTTTCTCTCTCATCAGGATCTGCTTGAAATAAATTTGCTTTATGCCATTTATCTTGCCATTTCTTTTCAATAGCTCTGTTCACTAAATCACCTAAAATTTTTAATCTAAACCTAAAATTTTTAATATTGTGATGAAAAAATGTTTGTAATTAACCATTAATTTTTAAATTATATTATTGCTGAGAATTTATTTTCAACTTAGGAGAATTTATTTGCCAGTTTAAAAATTTCAAATTAATATTAAATTAATTTTTTAAAAATATAGTGGTTTTGATAAAGTTCTTAATAAATAACTTTTTTAAAAATAAATATTATTAAATTATATTAATTTAAAATTATTTTATTTATATTAAAGTGATTTTGATAAAGTTCTTAATAAATGAATTTTTTTAAAAATAAATATTATTAGAAAATATTAATTTAAAATCATTTATATTAATTAAAATATATTTAAATTATTTAAAATTTAAAATTATTAATTTTTATAAAGTAGTATCAAAAATTAAATAATTTAATAAATTTATCACAATATTTATATGCTTAATGAAATAAATTTTTAGTTACAATATCAATAATATTAAATTCACATTTTTTTATTATTATATGTTATATTTTTCCAAAGAGTCACTGAAAGTTGAGGATTAATATATTGACCTAAAATATTAATTAAAATTGAAATAAGGAGAATATTAATGATACAAGAAATAGAAGATAGTTTAATCCCTAAGGGAACAGTTGATTTAATTGGTGTTGGAAGATTAGGTCTTAGAACCGCTATAAATCTTATACAAATTCATAGAGGTGGACCAAAAATAATTTCTCTTTTCGATAACCAAAAAATATCTAAATCCGACCTGATATTTTTATTTAATGGTGGAAAAATTGGAGAGTATAAAACTGATTTTATAAAAAGTCTTTCTACACATGAAGAATCATATAGAAATGTGGTTAGTAATCCTGTAAATATTACAGATAATAATTTAGAAGATGCTATAAAAGGTGATGTTGTTGTTTTAGAGTTAGCTGGAGGAGATACAATAAATACAGCCGCTAAGATAATTAAGAAAGCTCATGAAAATGGTTCTAAAACAATAGGTACTGCGGGAATATTTGGTATTGGTGAAGAAGAAATTGTTGTAAAAGATATTTCAGAATTTGATAATACAAATATTGTTGTTAATTTACTTAGAGAAAAAGGCATAGAAAAAAACCACACTGTTGTGTCTACGAATAAGTTTATTACAAGTGGAGTTCCAATAACACCTTATGTTTTAGATGATGTTTCAAATATTATCACTCGAGAAATAATTAAATTATTACTTTAATTTAAAAATTTTTTAATTTTTATTAAAATATTTTAATTTTCAAAATCATCTAATAACTTTTATTAATTTATAATTAAATAGTTTATTTTATTTATTTTTTAAAAATAATAATTTTAATTTTAAAAAGATTAAATCATTATAGTAGTTTTGATAAAATTCTTAATAAATAATTTTTTTAAAAATAAATATTATTAAAATATATTTATTTAAAATGTATTTATTTAAAATGTATTTATTTAAAATGTATTTATTTAAAATTAGTTATATTTAATTAAAATAAATTTATATTATTTGAAATTTAAAATTATAGATTTTTATAAATTAATATTTGAAATTAAATAATTTAATGAAAAAAATTATCATCCAAAATTTAAGAACTTTTCCAAATGACCATAACATTATTACTAATCCAATTAATCAAAAATAGCTGAATAAGAATTTATTTTCCCTGATAATCATGATAAAAATAGCTACTGCTGAATGTTTTACACATGGACAAATAGGAAGAGAAATCCATAATTTTATTCAAAATTATAAAGGAAATTTAGCATCCAAATATTTTAAGGGTATTTGTAATGATATAAATTTAGAGAAGCTTGATAGGAATTTAATTTTAAGCTCTTCATTATTTCTCCCATCAGTTGATAGTCTTAGTAAAATATTAAATCTTAATCCACCTGATCCTTATAAGATAATAAATGGAGTTAAGATTTATAAAGAAGAGGATGATAAAATTGTATCCACTTTAATGGCGAATGGTGTGAGAGAATTTTTAGATGTTGATATTGGGATTGGAACAACAGCAGGGATTGGAAGAGGTGGTATAACTGTTTCAAATGATAAATTAGATATTATAACAACTACAGATGTTTATGCTGATTTAAGGATTTTAACAGATATTAGTTTAAATGATAGTGAAACTATTTTTAAAAGACAAGAAAACGGAATTATAAAAACATTGAAAATATTTTATTATTTATTAAATAATGATTTAGATAAAATAAGCCATTTTGAAAATTTGAAAATAGTTGAAAGGTAAAAGATTGTGTAAAAAGAGCATGGTTTTAAAAGATCTGATAACTGGTTTCAGATAGAAAAGATTTAGTTCCTATACATCTCATCGAATTTTTACCATATTTTCTTAATTTTAAAAAATTTTCTATTTTTTAAAGTTAGAAACGAAAAATCTTCGATATTTAAGTTATTTTCAATAACAAATCTTGATTCAATTTTTTAGAAAAAAATTGACTAAAAAGATAAAGTTGTGAACTTTTGATCAAACTTTTGTTGTCAAAGACAACTTAGGAAAATCTTTGATTTTCCGTTTTTAAAAATTTGTCTTTGATTTTCTTAATTTTCAATTGTAAAAACCCATCCTTTTTTTACACTATCATCTAATTAAACAATGATGAAGGGAAAATTTAATGTTTGGTGAAATGGTCAAAAATAGACTCTTAGAAAATGCTTTGAAATTAAAATAAATCATTAGGCTGTATGAAAATATTTAAAAAAATTAAATTTGATTATAATAAGTAATATATCTAATGATTAAATAATTAAATTAAAATTAGCATTAAATTATTCAAAAATCTCCACACTTTTTGACACCATCTATTAAGGAAACATTTATATATGAAAAAAATATAACAATAGTTATATTACTAAATTTTTCTAATTTGAGTATTTTTTATTAAATAATTACAATCCAATTTTATAATGAAATCAAATCTTTTTTAAATTTAATTATATTTTTGTTTGTATATAAATTGTTTGTATATAAAATATTCAAATTCTTAAAAGATATTAAATTATCATTAAATAAATTATAATTAAATAAAAACAATGATTTTTAATAAAATTTAGTAAATATGACGGCACTGTAAAATTAGCATGGATTTTCACAATTGAAAAATTGAAAACAGATGATAAAAGTTTAATTACGTGTGTATAGGCTTAATGTTTTTATGCTAAAATCCAAATTGTGAATTTCCATCCTCTTTTTACAGTGCCAATATGACAAACTTTTAGAAAAAGATATTGAGTTTATTATCTTATAAGTTAAAAAAATGAGGCTGAAAAAAATCAGCTTTTTAACTTAATATAAAAAAAAAGTTTGATTTAAAATATAAATGTTTATGCTCATGATACTATATCAATGCAAAAGTTTTCTAATAATTAAATTGATTAGGGCATTAATTATTTTGCTATAGTTTCATTAACTTTTAATTTAATGCATCGATACTATCGTATTAATCAAGTTTAATATTGATTATATATTTTGAAATGATTAAGTAAATTTTGAAATGATTAAGTAATATATATAAATGAGCGAATGTTTATTCATAAGATATAAAAAAGTAATATAATTATAAAATTATATTTTTTATTTAGGAGGTCATTACAATGAGTGAAGAAAATAAAAATTTAGGAGAAAGAACCTTAGAATTACATGCTGGTCAAGAAGAACCAGACCCAGTTACTGGTGCAAGAGCAGTGCCTATATATCAAACAACATCTTATGTTTTTAAAGACACTGATCAAGCTGCAAACTTATTTGCACTTAAAGAATTTGGACAAATATATACAAGATTGACTAATCCAACGAACGATGTTTTTGAACAAAGAATTGCAGCTATTGAAGGTGGAGCAGCTGGTCTTTCATTTTCATCAGGTGCTGCAGCTATTACAACATCTTTATTAAATCTATCCAGTCCTGGTGATGACTTTGTATCTGGAGATAATTTATATGGTGGAACATATTCATTGTTTAACAATACTTTTCCAAGTTTAGCCAGGAAAGTTAACTTTGTTAATTCACAGGATTTAAATGCATATCAAGAAGCAATAACTTCTAAAACTAAAGCACTATTCGCTGAATCATTGGGTAATCCAAAGTTAGATGTTCCTGATTTTGAAGAACTTGCAAAAATAGCTCATGACAATGATATTCCATTTATTGTTGATAATACATCAGCTGTTAGTCTTGTAAGACCAATTGAATATGGTGCAGATATTGTTGTTGATTCTGCAACAAAGTTTATTGGGGGGCATGGAACAACCTTAGGTGGGGTTATTGTTGATGCAGGTAATTTTGATTGGGCTAATGGTAAATTTCCAGAATTCACAACTCCAGATCCAGCATACAATGGCTTAGTATATACTGAAGCCTTTGGAAACTTAGCATATATTCTTAAAGCACGTGGTTCTTTCTTAAGAGATGTAGGTCCAACTCTCAGCCCATTTAATTCATTCTTATTATTACAAGGAGCTGAAACTTTATCTCTTAGATTAAAACAACACAGTGAAAATGCTTTTGAAGTTGCAAAATTCTTACAAGACCATTCTTCTGTTTCATGGGTTAATTATCCTGGACTTGAAAATGATTCAGCCCATCCACTTGCAAAAAAATATTTAAAAGGTGGTTATGGGGCATTGGTAGGATTTGGAATTAAAGGTGGAATTGAAGAAGGTAAAAAATTCATAAATAGTGTTGAATTATTATCTCATTTAGCAAACATTGGTGATTCTAAATCATTAGTTATCCATCCTGCTTCAACAACACATTCTCAATTAAATGTTGAAGAACAAGCAAGTACTGGAGTAACTCCTGATTTCGTTAGATTATCTGTTGGAATTGAAAATGTGGATGATATTATTGCTGATATTGATCAAGCTTTAAATAAAGCCATAAATTAAATTATTTAAACTATACTATAGGAAGTGATTATATGAGTGAAAATAGAATAGCTAATGATATAACTGAACTTGTGGGAAAAACCCCATTAGTTAAAATTAATAAATTAGCAGAGGATTTTGATGGTGAAATAATAGCTAAATTAGAATCTTTCAATCCATTAAGTAGTGTTAAAGATAGAATTGGTGCTGGAATGGTTAATGCTGCTGAAAAAGAAGGAAAAATAAATAAAGGCACGGTTTTAATCGAACCAACCAGTGGAAATACGGGTATTGCTCTTGCTTTTGTTGCAGCTGCAAGAGGATATAAATTAATTCTTACTATGCCAGAGACCATGTCAGCTGAAAGAAAGAAATTGTTAGCTATTTTTGGTGCTGAAATTGTTTTAACACCAGGACCTAAAGGAATGAGTGGAGCTGTAGCTAAAGCAAATGAATTATTGGAACAAACAGAAAATTCTTATTCTGTAAGCCAATTTTCAAACCCTGTAAATGTAGAAACCCATTATAAAACAACAGCTCAAGAAATATTAACTGATACCAATGGAGATGTAGATATTTTAGTCTCTGGAGTAGGTACTGGTGGTACTGTAACTGGAGTTGCAAAAGCTATTAAAGAAAAAAATCCTAACTTTAAATCTGTAGCAGTTGAACCATCTGCATCACCTGTTTTATCTGGTGAATCTCCAGGACCTCATAAAATCCAAGGAATTGGTGCTGGTTTCATTCCAGATATTTATGATTCAGAGTATGTGGATGAAATCATTAAAGTGGATGATAAGGATGCTGCAGCAACAATGATAAAATTAGCTAAAGAAGAAGGAATTTTAGCTGGAATTTCATCTGGTGCAGCTACTTATGCAGGTCTACAACTTGCAAAAAGACCTGAAAATAAAGGTAAAAAAATTCTTGTAATTCTTCCAGATACTGGTGAAAGATACTTATCAATGGAATGGGTATTTGAAGATATTTACAAAGAATATAGTGATATTTTATAATC
>JAITOM010000186.1 GCA_031289975.1 Methanobrevibacter sp.
TAAATTTATATTATTTAAAATTTAAAATTATAGATTTTTATAAATTAATATTTAAAATTAAATGATTTAATAAAAAAGATTATCATCCAAAATTTAAGAACTTTTCCAAAATGACTATATTTATATTAAATTTATTTAAATCAATGAAAAATTTGAAGTTATATAGAATTAATTTTAAAATAAAACTCTAATATATAAAACTCAATTTTATAATTCATATTAAATATAATGTAATTGTTATTAATAAATAATATAATTTGATTTGCAATAAATAGAATATTTTATAATATTAAATTAAATCACATAAAATATAATGTTTATACAATTTTAGATGATTTTACAATAAATTTTGTAAATGATGTAAATTGTTAATTGTAATTGAGATATAATGATAAATTTAGATTTAATATTTTATCTTTAATAGATTTTAATTATTTAGTTTATCTATTTAATTAATTATTTAAATAGAATTTTTATTTAATAGAATTTTATTTTCTAAATAATCATATAATTAATAAATCAATTACTTCAAACCAGATTAAATATCCATTAATGGACTTTAGAAGTTCATGGAGGATTTGTATGACACAAGACATAGTAGAAGCAGTGAAGAAGGCTAAAGAACAATCAAAGCCGCGAAACTTCACACAATCTATTGATATTATTATAAATATCAAAGATTTGGATGTCAAAAAACCAGAAAATCGGTTTGATGAGGAAGTTTCCCTCCCTAACGGTCGTGGTAAAGATGTAAAAATCGGATTTATCGCTGATGGGGAGTTGGTTGTTCAAGCTAAGAGTGCTGGCGTTGATCTTGTTATCGACAAAGTTGGATTAGAAGAAATCGGTAAAGATAGAAAACAAGCTAAAAAATTAGCTAATCGTTATGATTTCTTTGTAGCTCAGGCAGATATGATGCCTTTGGTGGGTAGGTTTTTAGGACCCGTTCTTGGACCCCGTAAAAAAATGCCTAAACCAGTACCATCATCTATTAAAGTAGAGCCTTTAATTAAAAGATTAAAGTCTACTGTTAAAATTGGTATTAAAACTCAAGCTACAATTCAAACTTTAGTTGGAACTCAAGATATGTCAGATGATGAAATAGCTGAGAACATTAATACTGTTTTAGCTGTATTAGAGCAAAATTTAGAAAACGGTAGAAACCAAGTAAAATCCATGTTTATTAAGACAACTATGGGTTCAGTAGTGAAGGTGATTTAAATGGCTCATGTTGCTGAATGGAAGAAAGAGGAAGTTAAAGACCTTAAATCATTAATTGATTCTCATAGTGTAATAGGTGTTGTTGATTTATTAAATATACCAGCTAAACAGATGCAACAAATGAGAAAATCTTTAATAGGTAAAGCCAAAATAAAGATGTCTAAAAAGAATTTAATTGATTTAGCACTTAAAAATTCTGATAGTAAAACAAATATTACAGAGCTTGCTCCTTATATGAAAGGACAACCTGCAGTAATTTTTACAGATTTGAATCCTTTTAGACTATTTAAAATTTTAGAAGATAGTAAAACTCCTGCTCCTGCTAAGGCAGGAACTATTGTTACAGAAGATATTGTAGTTCCTGCAGGAGACACGGGTTTTGAACCAGGTCCATTTCTTGGTGAACTTCAACAAATAGGAATACCTGCCAAAATTGATAAAAAGAAAATTGTAATTTCTAAAGACACGGTTGTTGTTAAAGCAGGAGAAATTGTTTCTAAAAATATTGCAAGTGCATTAACAAGAATGAATATAAATCCAATGGAAGTAGGAATTGATCTTAGAGTAGCTTATGAAGATGAGACAATATATGCTTCTGATCTTTTAAATATTGATGCTGATAGAATCATGCAGGATCTTGTATATGCTTTTCAGGGAGCAACTAATCTATCTATTAATGCATCTATACACACAAGAAAGACTATTTCTCCAATTATTAATAATGCATTTAGTAAAGCTATGAATTTGGCTATTAATGCAAGTATTGTTAATGATAAAACTTCGCAAGTATTAATATCCTTAGCTAATTCTAAAATGTTAGCTCTCGCATCCCAATTAACTGATGTTGAAGATGCTTTAGATGAGGAGTTATTGAATAAATTTTCAAGTATTCCATTGGTATCTACTCCTGTAGTTAGTAAAGAAGAGCCTAAGGATGATGATGAAGAAGAATCAACCGAAGAAGATGCAGCAGCTGGTTTAGGAGCTTTGTTTGGATAATGTTCTAAAATTCTAATCTTAAAATTTTTAATTTAACTTAAAGAGTTAATTAACTAATTTATAAAGAATATTAATTTAAAATAACTAAAAATGTAAATTTAATAACTGTAAAGGTGAAAATATGGAGTACATATATGCAGCTATGTTATTACATAGTGGAGATAAAGAAATTAATGAATCAAATATTAAAAGTGTAATTGAAGCAGGAGGAATTGAAGTTGATGATGCAAGAATTAAAGGTTTAATAGCAGCCTTAGAAGATGTTGACATTGACGAAGCTATTGAAACTACAACATTAGCAGCTGCACCTGTAGCTGGAAGTGCTGCACCTGTAGCAGAAGAAACTCCTGCTCAAGAAGAAGAGGAAGAAGAGGAAGAAGAAGCATCCGAAGAAGAAGCTGCAGCTGGTTTAGGAGCTTTATTTGGATAAATTCATCCACTTTCATTTTTTTTATTTTTTTCATAATATTTAATTTGAATGTAATAGATATTATAAAAAAAATAAAGTTTAACAAGGAATTTTAAATTTAACTATATTCATTGAAACAAATATTTTGAATAAACAATCCATAAATAATTTTCATTTTTAAAAACTGAGAATTAATTCTCCTAAGTTGAAAATAAATTTTCAACAATAAGATATTTAAAAATAAAAATGATTAATTACAAACATTTTTTACACCACTATATTCTAAAAGTTTAATAAAAATCAAAAAATTGAATTTGTTAGACAATCTCTTTATAAGATGAAAAAATAATTGTTGCCCAGTTTTTAATTAATAATTTATAAGAATTATAATGTTATAGTATTTCGCTTAACTTTATTAACATATTATATTTCATTAAATTTTTAAAGCGGAGAATCATAGATTCTCCTAAGTTGTCTTCGACAACAAAAGTTTAATATCTCTTTAAATTAAAATTTGAATAATTTAAAGAATAACTTTTAATAAAAATTTTTAAATAAATGTCATAAAAGTTTAGAGAAATACTATAGTATAAACTTATATGGGGGGAACAATTCTCATTGCCCTTTATTTTACTTTAAAATAGTTATAATATTTTAATATATATTATATTCTCTTTAAAATAGTTATATTATTATGGCACTGTAAAATTAGCATGGATTTTCACAATTGAAAAATTGAAAACAGACGATAAAAGTTTAATGACATGTATATGGGCTTAATGCTTTTATGCTAAAATCCAAATTCCAAATTAT
>JAITOM010000295.1 GCA_031289975.1 Methanobrevibacter sp.
TTTATCAAAACCACTATAATTTTACAGGCACTGTAAAAAGAGGATGGAAATTCACAATTTGGAATTTGGATTTTAGCATAAAAGCATTAACCCCCTATACATGTCATTAAACTTTTATCCTTTATTTTCAACTTTTCAATTGTGAAAATCCATGCTAATTTTACAGTGCCGTATTTTAAGTCATGATGCATTATTAACTCATTTTCAATTTATTCATCTAATGACCAATTTTTTTTAACCGTCTTTTCATTCTTATATCTAAAAAAATAAACAGTTAATGGAGTAAAAACAGGATCTTTCAAAAAAATTTCCATGATACTTATAATTCCAGTTTTAAAGCCATTATACTCCTTAAATTGTCTGAGAGAATTATTTTTAAATGGGGAGATATTTTTATAGTATAAAAATCTATTTTTAAGGGGGATGGTAATGTTTTCAAACCAAGGTTTATTTGTTATAAAATGTATAATTATTGGTGATTCCATGATTTGATCTTTAGAATAATATTTACCCTTGTTAAGCTTATAAGCAAATCTATATAATCTTTGTCTAAATTTACATGGACCATAATTATATTTTGGATGCAATATTTTTATTCTGCACTGTAATACTTTATTTATTAATGATTGATCATTTAAATTAGGATTATCAATATATTTATTTATTTCATTTAAAAATTTACCTTCCAAATTATCTTCTCTCCATTTTTTAAGATTTATTAAAAGAACACCAGAATTGATGCAATTAGCACACGGATTCAAATGTAATATTTTAATTAATATGATATTAAAAAATTCTATAATTCCCCCAACATAATTATCCTCTAAATTTGTATTAAATAGTTCGTTTAAATCCCCTTCAACAATTGTATCACAATCCAAATATAAAATTTTCTCAATATCATCATCAATTAGTCCTCCAAGAAATAATCTACCAAATTCACCTTTTACCAGTGAATTAAATTTATTTTCTTTATTTAATTTATCAATGAATAATTCATTCATAAACGAAGCATCAATTATTTTTAATTTCAAATTTGAGTATCTCATAGTTAAAGAATTTATTTTATCAAGGTTTTCTTTACTTATTTCATTACTTAATATATATTTGATTTCTTATTGTTTTCAAGTATTGAAACTATTGAAATGCATGCGGGCATCGCATAATTATCATCAGCTGAAAAGGCTATATGTAAATCCTTATTAATTGTCATGATATTTCCTCCTGAAAGAAACTGGGCGGCAATTATGGCAGTGTAAATTAGAGCAGTGTATAATTATACTAATTTTAGGTTCCATTTATTCCACATTCCCATATATTTACTTGATTGTCCAATGGTTAAGAAATCATTTAAAAAAATTCAACTTATCATATGATTTCAAGATGTTTTCTTAGTCTTTTCTATCTAATTTATAACCCCATAAACAAGTATTGGCTCCCCATAAACTTTAATAATTGCTTCTAAATATCCACTGTGATTTTTACTTTCAAATCGTGATCATATTTGATTTTAAACCTTTAAAAATTCTATATCTTCGTTAAAATATCTACCTTCACCATTAGGCATATATTATTTTAAATATAGTTATTTTTAAATTTGTTCTAAATAGAATCTTATTTGTTTGATGGTGTCAAAGTTACATTGAATAATTAAATGGATTAGTATTAAAGTTTATCTTGTGTAAGAATCATTTACTCTTATTGTATCATCTAAGTAAGGTGTTGAAACTTCATGAAGAACAGTATTTTCTGTAGCTACAATTGAATGATGAACATCTGGTTTAATTCTAAGAGTATCATTTTTACCAAAGTATTCTTTTCGATCATTAAATTGTACATATCCTGTACCTCTGATAATATACATTGTTTCATCTTTTTTTTCATGATAATGGAAAGAAGTTTGGTAACCCTCTTTAATAAATAATTCTTTAGTAAGATATTTATCTGTATAAATTAAAACTTTTTCATATCCCCAAGGTTTATCTGTTCTGTTATCATATTCTTTTCTAATCATTTCTAATTCTTTTGTTGTATCAACTGCAATCCAAAATAAACCGTTTTCTTTGTAGTATGTAAGTTTGTTTTCTTTAGCCATTAAAGGAAAGAGTGTTTTTTCAATATCTCCTTTTTCAAATTCTCCGAAATCCAATTGTCCTTTTGAAAAATAAACCCCTCCATTAATATAATAATCAAGAATTGGCTTTTCTTTAAAAGAAACTAATTTATCCCCACTCACTTCAACAACCCCATAAGGAGACTGCATTTTAGTTATGAATATTGAAAAAGGATAATCAGAATTTGCTCCTTCTTTTATCATCTTTTTAATATTTAAATCAGACACTACATCACCATTTCTTATGATGCACTGTTTATCTCCTAAGGATTCCATTCCTAAACGAATAGCGTTAAGAGTTCCAAGAGGTTCATCTTCTATCATATAATGTAATTTAATACCTTTATACTCATCCCCATATCTTTCTTTTATTTTTTCATTTAAAAACCCAGTTAATAAGTAAACTTCATTTACATTAGCATTCTTAAAATCAAATAGTTGTTTATCAAGTATAGTATAATCATCTTTAATTTCAACAAGAGGTTTTGGAATCTTTTCAGTTATAGGTCTTAATCTTTTTCCAAATCCCCCACATAGTATCATTCCTGTAGTTTCTGACATGAAAAATTCTCCTTAATTATTTTGCAATAAATTAATATTTTAAAATTTATTATTTTAAAAAAATAGTATATAGTGTCTTACCTAATATTTATAACATACATAATATTTATAAACTTTATTAATAATCTCTTAAATTCATTTATATTAAAATTCAATGATTTTTATAAATATAATTTAGAAAATGTTATAAAAGTTTGGTAAAACACTATAATTAATATATACAATTATTTATATAAAATTATGTTATAGTATATGAAATAATGTTTGTAAGTAATGAGGTTTTTAAAAATGATATATAATTATTAAATTTTTAATTAAAAAAAATATAAATTATTATTCTTAAAAATAAAAAAATATAAATTATTGTTTAAGAAATTAATTTAATATTAATTTGAAATTCTTAAAAATAAGATATTTAAAATAAATGATTAATTACAAATATTTTTTACATCACTATACTTTACATTTTATTTATTTTTTAGCTTTTTTTATTTTATTAAATTACATATATATTTATAGTGTTTTGTAAAATTATTTATAGTCCTTATTGAAAAGTTCTTAAATTTTGAATGATAATTTTATTCATTAAATTATTTAATTTTAAATATATATTTATAAAAATCTATAATTTTAAATATATATTTATAAAAATCTATAATTTT
>JAITOM010000297.1 GCA_031289975.1 Methanobrevibacter sp.
TAAATTTAATTATTTTATTTTTTAAAATAAATAATATTATATTTTTATTTATGAAATTGATAATTTAGAGATATTTTTAAAAAACTCATTACTTAAAAACATTTTTTAGTTCACTATAAATAATTTTTTTTAAAATTAAATATTATTAAAAAATAAAGAAAATTAAGAATTTTCTAACTTATAAAATCATAGATTTTATAAATATTAATTTAAAATTATTTATATTAATTAAAATATATTTATATTATTTAAAATTTAAAATTATAGGTTGTTATGAATTGGTATTTGAAATTAAATAATTTAATAAAAAAATTCATCATTTAGACTACCAGAAGAAATTTAGATTATATGTTGAAAAATGTATTAAACATCTCTGTTAAATCTAACAACACCCAATATAAAGAAAATTGCTGTAAATCCTAATAAAACAGCTATGTCGATCCATATATCACCAATACCAGAACCTTTAATCATAATACTTCTCATAGCATCATTAAGATATGTTAAAGGACATATATAAGCTATTTTTTGGAAGATCCACGGCATTGTTTCAATTGGATAAAAAACACCTGAAACAAACATCATTGGCATTGAAAAAGGCATAACCATTTGCATATAATCCTCTTGTGTGGATGTTGATGCAGATATCATAATTCCAAAACCTACAAAAGACAGTGCACCTAAAATAAGCATTCCAATAGCTAACAATATACTACCTTTTATAACTATCCCAAACAGGATAATAGCTGTTATAAGAAGAATTAATGCTCGAACAATTTCTATTGTAAGTTTAGAAAGTATTTTACCACCAACAACAGTACTAACATTTGTTGGAGTCATGAATAATCTTGCTAATTCTCCAGTTTCGCGTTCACCAGCTATTGATTGCCCCATACCCATCATGCATGAAAACATTAATGTCATTGCCAAAACAGCTGGAACTAAAAAATCTATATATTTAATATCTCCATAAATTCTGTTAATTTCTAATTTTATACTATCTATAATTGAAGAAGCTCCTGAAACACCGGAATTTGTTCCTGAAGAACTTAATTTAGAAAGCTTTTCAATGGATAATTTATTATTTAATCCACTAAACACTTGTTCGGTTGTAGGAACCAATGCTTGGCTGGCTATCTGATCTGAAGAATCTAAATACAAAGTTACATCTTTTGTTCGCATATCAGCTAAATCATCATAATTTGCAGGTAGAATTATAGTAGCTTTAACATCTCCTTTATCTACTAAATGTTTTCCAAGTTCAACATCATTTGTAATGTTTTTTACATCATAAATAGATATATTGTTAATTACATCTACTGTATTAGAAGTTAAATCACCACCACTCATGTTTACAATAGCTATTGGTACATGTTCAATGGAACCTCCCATCCCATATCCAAATAATGCAATCATAATTATTGGAAAAGCAATAATTGATACTAAACGCGGCTTATGTCTCCATAATGATAAAATATCTTTTTTAAACATCCATAAAAATTTTTTTAACCCCATTAAAATCACTCCAGTCCTTTAGAAGTTAAATTAACAAATACATCCTCTAAAGAGGGATCATTAGTTGATATGGAGGATATTAAACCTCCACCTCCAAGTATAATAGCTATTACCTTAGTTATTCCCTCTCTATGGGAAAATTTATCAACATCAACGGTTAATCTCCCTTCATCATCATAAGAAGATCTTAAATTATAAATAAATGGTAAATTTTCAATTTCTTTAATGGTTTCATCACTTAACCAATTCTCCACCATAATACTTAATTCAGTTGTTAATTTAGGTTTATTATCCTCTATAGTATCATTTAACTGATTTTTTGCAATGCTCTCATTTTCTTTCATTAAATTATCTTTAAGTATTTGAGGAGTATTAAATGCAACTAAATGACCTTTATTCATAATTCCAATAGTTTCACAAAGTTTATCAACCTCGTACATATCATGAGAACATAAAATAATTGTACGACCCTCATCATTTAGTTCCTGAATTAAATCCCATAAGACTGTCTTTGTTGTAGGATCAAGTCCAATTGTTGGTTCATCTAAAAATAAAATATCTGGACTATGAACTAAACTTGCAACTACAGAAACCTTTTGTTTTTGACCTCCAGACATCTGTTTTACAAGTTTATTTTCAGCATATTTAATGTCTACTAATTCCATTAATTCATCAATTCTATCTTCTTTAATTTTTTTATCAATTCCATAATAATCAGCACATAAACTTACATTTTCTCTGGCAGTTAAATCTTTATATAAACTAACTAATTGAGGAACCATACCAATTTTATTTCTTACATTGTTCGGTTCTTTTTTAATATCGTAACCAGATACTGTAGCTGTTCCAACTGTAGGTTTAATTAAACATGTTAACATTTTTATTGTGGTTGTTTTTCCAGCACCATTAGGTCCTAAGAATCCAAAAATGCTTTTATTCCTTATTTTCATATCTAATGTATCAACAGCTAAAAAGTCACCATAACTTTTAGTAAGACCTTTAGTTTCAATTACATACTTCATTTTATCACAATTAATGAATTGATTATTTTTATTAATTAAATCAAATTATTATTACTTTTTTATAACATTTGTCAACTTTTTTCAATTATTGTAATTAATAGAAAAGTTCTTAAATTTTAAAATGATAATTTTTTTTTATTAAATTATAGTGATGTAAAAAATGTTTGTAAGTAATCATTATTTTTAAACATCTTATTTTTATAAATTTCAAATTAATTTTTTAAATAATAATTTTTATTTATTTATTTTTAAAAATAATAATTATAATTTTTTTAATTAAAAATTTGACATAAAAATTGACATTTATGATGTAATTTAAAAAATTTCATTATTGAACTTGTTCAATTAGAAAAACGAAGTTTTTCTTTACTTACAAACATTATTTCATACACTATATTTAATTTTAAATTATTAATAAATTAACTTAAATATAATAAAATCAAAGATTTTTTAATAAAAATCAAAAATTTTTTAACTTATAAAATCATAGATTTTATAAATACTAAATAAATAATTATACATGTAATTAAAAAATTTAATGAAATTAAAATGATTTTTCACTTTATTAGCTGAAATAAATTTCTTAAAATGTATTTAATAGAATAAAATGCTCAGTTTTTTTAAATAAAAATTAATTATTGATTGTTTATTTAAAATATTTATTTTAATAGAGTTTATAAATTTATTTAAATTAATTGCACAACACATACTTTAAATAAATTTATAAATGATAGTATTTATAACCTATCTTTTAAGTTTCATCCCATAACCTACAAAACCGAGAATAGCTCTATCAAATTTAGTATTTGATGATTTTTTTAACTTATTCATTGCTTTTTTTAGCTTATCACAAGTTTCAGTGCTTAAATCCTCTTTCAAATACAAAAACAACCATAAAACTAAAACCTTTAATATATTTGTCTTCATTTTACCATCATCACATAACTTCTTGTAATGAAAAAAAGGTATTGGTAAATATACAATATTTGAAAGTATAAATAAAGAATTCTTATTATAAACATCTTTCATGTAAGTGTATACAATTTCATCAATTAAAATTAATAATTTACCTGATTTAATAAGATACTCCAATGTAAAAACATAATCTTCGCCTGTTTTCCATTCATTAAATCTTATATTATATTCCTCAATAATTCTCCTTTTAAATATACCAGAAACAATGGATAACATAGTTAATTTAATTTTATGATCTTTAATATGAAATTTAACATACTTTAAATCATTCTTGTCCTGAAGAGTTGTTATTATCTTATCTAAAGCATGCTTTAGAAATAAATTAGTGATTTTGCTACCTGTTTTAGGATTACCACTAATACAAGATGATATTATTTTACTTCTATAAAAAGTTGGAACATTGAATTTAAAATCATAACCTAAAAAATCAATTAAAAATCTTCCCCGTACATAATCTACATCCTCATTATCCTCAATAGCATCATATAACAATTCAAAGCTATTCATATGATAAATATCATCAGAATCCAAAAAAATAATATATTTTCCAGTGGCATTATCCAACCCTATATTTCTTGGAATACCAGCACAATCACTATTAACTTCTCTATGAATAGCTTTAAAATTAAGATACATTTCAGAATATTTATTAATTATTTCCTTACTTCTATCCGTTGATCCATCATTGACCATTAAAACTTCAATATCATTTAAACCCATTGTTTGATTAACAATAGAATCTAATGATTTTTTTAAACTCATTTCACTATTATAAACAGGAATTATAACACTTATCTTAAAATCACGATTATCCATTAATTTCACACAAAAAATTTTTCAATTAAAAACTTTCTTATTCTTAACATCATTGAAGAGATAGTAACAATCATGAAATACTCAAAAATGCATTATTTTTTAATATTTATTATTTAAAATCGGTTAGTTTATAAATAAATATATTTGTTTTGTAAATATTCAATGATTTTTAATTAATTATTTTAGAATATTATATTATAAACCTAATAAAGTTTGAAAATAATTTAAAAAGTTATTTAATATATAGTGGTTTTGATAAAGTTCTTGATAAATAACTTTTTTAAAAATAGATATTATTAAAAAAAATAAATTTATATTACTCAAAATTTAAAATTATAGGTTTTTATAAATTAATATTTGAAATTAAATAGATTATCATCCAAAATTTAAGAACTTTTCCAAATATGACTGTAATAATAAATAAGTTGTCTAACAAATATTGGCAACGATTATTTTTCAATGGAAAAAATTCTAAATTTGTATAGTTACCTGTAAAAAATCATATGTATGTATGTTCTAAATTTTTCCTGGTTAAAAATTGGATTTCAGATCTCTTCGAAAACAATGCTCTTTTTATATTGCCAAAATAGTTTTAAAATTATAAAAAAGCTTCAATTTTGAATAGACAATCACAATATAAAAAAATAAAAAGATAAGAAAAGATAAAAAACTTAAAATTACATCATTGGAGGCATTCCGCCCATTGCAGCTGGATCCATACCACCCATATCAGGGTTACTACTACCACTTGAAGCTATAACATCATCTATTCTTAAAATCATTTCAGCTGATTCGGATGCGGATTGAATAGCTTGTTTTTTAACCCTTTTTGGTTCGATAACACCAGCAACTTTCATATCAGTGACTTTTCCAGTGAAGACATCGAGACCCATGTAAGGAGATTTTTCATGAGCTGCTCTTAAATCTACTAATGAATCAATACTATCCAAACCTGCATTTTCAGCTAATGTTTTTGGAACAATTTCTAAAGCTTCTGCAAAAGCTGTAACAGCTAATTGCTCTCTTCCACTAATAGATTCAGCATAATCTTTGAGTTTTTTAGCCACTTCAATTTCAGGAGCTCCTCCACCAGCTACAACTTTACCATCTTCGACAGTTGCTGAAACAACACCAATAGCATCTTCAATGGCTCTTTGAATTTCATCCACAACATGTTTAGTACTTCCTCTAACAAGTAAAGTAACAGATTTAGCTTCTTTAGCATTTTCTACAAAGATCATTTCTTCTCCAGAAATTTTCTTTTCAACAACACTACCAGCTTCTCCTAAATCATTAACAGTTAAATCATCAACATTAGAAACAATAGTTGCACCAGTAGCTTTAGCTAATTTTTCAATATCTGATTTTTTAACTCTTCTAACAGCTAAAATTTCCTTTTTAGCTAAGTAGTGTTGTGCTAAATCATCAATACCTTTTTGAGCAAATAATACATTTGCACCGGATTCAGCTATTTTATCAACCATTCCTTTAACCATTTTTTCTTCTTGTTCAATGAAAGCTTGCATTTGAGTAGGGTCAGTTATACTGATTTCAGCATCCATTTCTGTTTCTTTTACTTCAACAGGAGAGTTTAATAAAGCTATTTTAGCATTAGATAATTCTTTTGGCATTCCAGGGTGAACTCTTTCTTTATCAATAATTACCCCTTGAACAAGTTTTGAATCTTCTACAACAGCACCATCTTTTTTCTCAATTTTAATGTGATCTGTATCTACCTCACCATTTTCTTCTACTTGTTGAACAGCATCAACAACTAAACGAGCTAATGGTTCTCTTGCTTTTTCAGTTCCTTTACCCGTCATAGCAGTCATAGCCACTTTAACTAAGGTTTCAGTTCCAGTTTCTTCAATTGAAATATCCTCTAAAATTTCTTGAGCTTTTTCAGCTGCTTGTCTGTAACCCATAGATACAATAGTTGGGTGTATATCCATATCTAATAAAGATTCAGCTTTTTTAAGCAATTCACCAGCGATAATAACTGCTGTAGTTGTACCATCACCTACTTCATCTTCTTGAGTCTTAGCAACTTCAACTAACATTTTTGCAGCAGGATGTTCAATGTCCATTTCTTTAAGAATTGTTACTCCATCGTTAGTTACTACTATATCACCGAGACCATCGACTAACATTTTATCCATTCCTTTAGGACCTAATGTTGTTCTTACAGTTTCAGCTAAAACTTTACCAGCTAAAATATTATTTCTTTGAGCATCTCTACCTAAAATTCTATTGGTACCTTCAGGTAAAACGAAAATTGGTTGTCCTTGTTGTGCCATTTAATCACCTTAACTTTAATTTTTGATAATTTATATTTTTATATAATTTTATTCTTTATATACTAATATTAACCACTATTAACAATAAATCATTTATAAGCTGAATTTTTTAGTTTAATATTTACTTATCTATTTTTAATTAAACAATGAATCAGACTATATTATAATGAAATACAGAATTATTATGAATAGACTAATTATAATGATTTATAATAATTAAAAAAAAATAGTTTAAGCAATAGCAAATATTATTAAAAAAATCGTAGATATGATTTTTACAGCATTTTATTGTACAGGTTAAAATTAAATAAAGAGTACACAGATTAGTCAGCAGTATAAATTCAAATGATAATCTGTGAGTAAAATTAATCATGCAATTAACAAATATCTACTAATTAATTAAATATAAAACATTTAATTAAATATTTTGCATATATTTAAAACAAAAAATTGCATTATAAATAGATAAGTTTGAGGTTATATAAATACTTTGTGGTTAATATGGAATGTAAAAAAGTATTGTGCTTTTTCACTTTTTAAGTATTATAATGATTTCTAAATTTAATTATATCCAGTATATAGTTTTATTAATATTTTAGAATATTGTAAACAGTAAAGATAATAATAACAATTCAGATTGGGCAATAATTAGGAAATAGTCGAAAAAAATGCATTATTTCATAATAAACTTATTTAATTATAAATAAACTATTTAATTATAAATTATAGTGTATGAAATAATGTTTGTAAGTAATGAGATTTTTTAAATTACACCATAAATGTCAAATTTTTAATTAAAAAAATTATAATCATTATTTTTAAAAATAAAGAAATAAAAATTATTATTTAAAAAATTAATTTAAGATTAAATTGAAATTTATAAAAATAAGATATTTAAAAATAACGATTAATTACAAACATTTTTTACAACACTATACTATAATAAAATATATATTAAGGTAATTTTGAAAATTAAAATATTTTAATAAAAATTAAAAAATTTTTAAATTAAAGAAAAACTTCATTTTTCTAAGTGAAATGAAAAATTTCACTAGAGAAAAAATAAAAAATTTTTTCTAACTCTTCAAAATCAAAGATTTTGAAGAATAAAGAAAATTAAAGATTTTCTAAGTTAAAACTAAAGTTTTTAAAGTGTAAAAAATTTGGTTCCAAACTATAATAAATTAGAAATTAATCTTTTTGATGCCATTTTCACAAGCAATAATCGCTTTATCTGTCATCTGTGAGAAGATTCCATTTTCAACTACTCCAGGAATGGAATTAAGATCAGTTTCTAAATTTATAGGATTATTCACTATTGGAAATTTGGCATCAACAATAAAGTTTCCATTATCTGAAATAACAGGTCCAACCTTATACTTTGCCATTCTTACACTCGGTTCACTACCCAGATCTTTAAGTGCTGAGAAAACTGGTTTTACAGCTTTTGAAATTATTTCGAGTGGAACTGGAAAATTCCCAAGATTTTCAACTAATTTAGTTTCATCAGATATTACAATAAAATTCTTTGCACTATAATCAACTATTTTTTCTAAGGTATGTGCAGCTCCTCCTCCCTTAATAAGATTTAAATCAGTATCTATCTCATCAGCACCATCAATAGCTATATCAATATCATGTTCATCTAATGTGGTTATAGGTATATTCAATTCTTTAGCAAGTATAAAAGATTGATAAGATGTAGGAACACCCATGATTTCCATTTCTTCATCTTTAATTCTTTTTCCAAGTTTTTCAATGAAGTAATTTGTAGTTGAACCAGTACCTAAACCTACAATTTCTCCGTCTTTAACTTCTTTTGCTACTTCATATCCAGCTATTTTTTTTAAATTCATGATTTGCTCCAAATATTCTATTTAAGTGTGTTTTGTGCAATTAATTTAAATAAATTTATAAAATTCTGGGGATGTGAAAAATCCAACTGATAAATTATTTTTCCAACTTTTTATTCAAATGTAGGCATTAAGTAAAAGTCCTTTTTTAATATTGCATTGACCTTATAAAGTTCTTAAAATGCTATAAAGTTCTTAAAATGCTTTAAAAAATTAAGTATTATAAATATTAAAAGAAATTATTATAACAATATTTAAATATGTAATGTAACAATGTTTAAATATATAACTAAGGGATCCCAAGAAATATTATGTTTTTCATAATATTTATACTTTTGAATCATTCAACTAAACATAATTCAATGAATTATCAACAAACAAAAATATTATTTCAACATAACCTCAACTATTCCAACAATAATAATCCACCTATTTTTAACAAAATCAACATTTTCTATCAAAGTACTGACAATTTAAGGATAGTTATAGATAAACTAAAAAAATGATATTGTAAAAAAAATAGAATACAAGAATTTTTCTTTTTTTTTAGAAAATGTAACCTAATTTCTTATTTTTAGGCTTCACTTTCTTTCTCTTAGAGTTCATTAATTTTTCCCATTTCCATTATTTACTTTAATTAAGTTGCTTATTTCCTATTATTTCAGCATTATTCTTCTTATTTCCCCATTTTGTCTTTCATTGGTTTAATCCTTTGCTCATGTATTTTTTTAAAGAAGAAAATAACTTAAAAAATAATGTTTATAACTAATTTAAAATTTATAACTATAGTGTATGAAATAATGTTTGTAAGTAATGAAATTTTTTAAATTACATCATAAATGTCAAATTTTTAATTAAAAAAATTATAATTATTATTTTTAAAAATAAATAAATAAAAA
>JAITOM010000338.1 GCA_031289975.1 Methanobrevibacter sp.
CGTAAAATCTTTAATGCCTCAAAAGTTTGGGGTTTAAAACCTTCATTAATATCTAATATTAAAATAGCTAAATCTGCTAAAGCTCCACCTCTCTTTCTTAAGCTGGTAAAAGCAGCATGACCAGGAGTATCAATAAAAAATAATCCTGGAAGAGTATCAGCTATTTCAAGCTTTTTTATAAACTTTCCACAGATCTTATTTATTGTAGCTATTGGAATTTCAGTCGCACCAATATGTTGGGTTATTCCACCAGCCTCCTTTGAAGCTATTGCACTACCTCTAATAAAATCTAATAATGATGTTTTTCCATGGTCTACATGACCTAAAACAGAAACAATTGGGGATCTAATCTTCATAAGGACATACTAAAAACTTCGTTATTAAAAGTAAAAAAATTTAAAATATAGTCATTATGGAAAAGTTCTTAAATTTTAAAATAATAATTTTTTTTATTAAGTTATTTAATTTTAAATAATACTTAATGAAAATCTATAATTTTAAATTTTAATTAATATGAATATATTTTAATTAATATAAATAACTTTTAATTAATATAAATAACTTTTAATTAATATAAATAACTTTTAATTAATATAAATAACTTTTAATTAATATCTTTTAATTATTATTTAATTTTTAAAAAAGTTATTTTATAGTGTTCTGTAAAATTATTTTCTTTTTATTTATATATTAACTTATACAAAATTCAATTAAATATTTGTAATCAAAAATGATTTTAATTTCTTTAAATTAAATTTAAAAGATTAATAATAATATTTAAAAAAATAATTTGTGAAAAATTTTTTGAAATAATAACATGCATTGAAATAATAACATGCATTATTGAAATAATAACATGCATTAATTATGCAGAACACCTAATAAGAACTTTATCAAAACCACTATAAAAAAAAAAGAATTTTGAAATTCTTTTAAAAAAAAGGGAAAATGGAAAATTTTTTCTATCATGACCAAATTCTCTAAATTAGCAATTCTAAAAATGAAAACATCATTTTTTTAACTTTAAAAATGCTTTTAAAATAAAGAAAATCATAGATTTGTTATCAAAGATAACTTAGGAAAATCGAAGATTTTTCGTTTCTAACTTTAAAAACTAAAGTTTTTAAAATAAAGAAAAATTATGGTTACTCAAATATCAACCTTTTTATAAAGTTGATTCATAAATCCAAGAATTATCAGGAACTTCGTAGTTACATATTTCATCTTGATTAAAGAAAAGATCTATCTCTCTTTCTGCAGATTTTGGAGCATCAGATGCATGAATAATATTTCTTCCTGTATCCATAGCATAATCTCCACGGATAGTTCCTAAATATGCTTCTTTAGGATTTGTAGCACCTACAATCTTCCTTATTACAGATATTGCATCATCACCTTCAATAACCATTGCAAGAGATGGAGCTGAAATTATATAACCAACTAAATCATTGAAAAATGGTTTTCCTTCATGTTCACCATAATGGTTTTTAGCTAAATCTTCAGTTATTTGTAAAAGCTTAATTGCAACAATTTTTAGACCTTTTTCTTCAAAACGAGAGATAATTTTTCCAATGAGTCTACGAGAAACAGCATCAGGTTTCAACATAACAAAACTTTTTTCTGTCATTGTTTCACCTTATGCATTTTTTACCCATTTAACTTTTCTTGGAACTCTTTTGAGTTTAATCATGTTTTTTTCACATTTACTTCCACAGAAGAAGTAGATTGAACCGTCTTTTTTAACATACATCTTCCCAGTCCCTTCTTCTATTTCTTCTTTACAAAATGAACATACTCTCATGTTTTACACCTTGAATTAATCTAATGAATAGAAATATATTATTAAAGATATGGTTAAGGAGTTTTAATCTCTTTAGCTTCTCTAATAGTATCTAATAACATTAAAATATCACCTTGTCTAACAGGACCCATGATATTTCGAGTTAATATCCTTCCTTTATCTCTTCCATCGAGGATTTTGCATTTAACAAGCATTACCTCTCCAGTCATCCCAGTTCTTTTTAAAACTTCTATAATTTCTGCTGGAGTTCCTTCTTCCATAAATAATCACCTTAAAATTTTATAAAGGATTAAAAGTAAAATTAAATTCACTTTTAAAGAATATTTTCCTTTAAAAAAACAATTATCCTTTAAGTTCACTAACCTTATCAATGATTTCAGTTACTAACTCTTTGGCATCACCAGCATCGATAATTGCAGCTGAAGCAGTTCCTACATTTAAACCTGCAGCTCCACCCACAGTATCCTTATTAGGTAAGTAGATATAAGGAATTTCTTTCTCATCTGCAAGCACAGGTAAATGAGCTACAATTTCAGCAGGATCAATATCCTCTGCTATAAAAACTAAAGTAGCATCTCCTCTTTCGATAAATTTAGTAACTTCGTTAGTTCCTTTTGCTACTTTTCCAGTATTTCTTGCAATTTCTAAAGCTTCTTCTGCTCTTTCTGCTAATTCTTGGGGTACATCAAATTTTACATAGATTGCTTTTGCCATATTATTTACCTCCTTTTTCATCTGGCATTTACCATCCATCGGCAAATATTATAACTGCAGCCATATATTAAAAAATTATATTGAATATAATGAATGCAGAATTAAAAATAACAACTTTTTATAAGCCATAACATTTTTTATAAATTATAATAGTAAAATAGCTATTATAATAGCATATTCTATTAAAATTTAATAATTCTACAATATAATAATTAAATACTGCTGTTATAATAATATATTATATATTAATATATAATTTTATAAAATCTTAATATATAGTTTTATAAAATCTTATTATTTAATTTTACTTCTTATTTATTTTATAAAACTTCTTATTGTTTTATAATTTAATTAAAAAGGTTTATATATTATTTAAAAATTAATTTTTATACTATTTATTAATAATTTTTATACTATTTAAAAATTTGATTTTTATATTACTTAAAAATTGAAATTATATAATAAAATAGTAATAATATAATAAATATTAAATTATATTAATTAATAATTTAAAATACATTAAATAAGTAATAATTTAAAATACATTAAATAAGTAAAAAAACCTTAATATTAAATTTTAATTAAAATTTAATTTTTAAAATATTAAATCTAACTAAAAAAAATTAGAAATATTTAAAATAAACTGAAAATCATCTTAAATTAAGTTGAAAATTCAATTTATATTAAAAACTAAATCTTGAAAAATTAGACATTATATAATTATTTATTTAATAGTTTATAAATGTTTTCATATTCTAAGAGTGTCAAATTATATATCTATAACAAAAAATTTTTAAAGTAATTTTAAAACATGAAATATTTTTATATTATAATATTTTTATATAAAATAAAAGGAGCCAAAATAATGGATTTAGAAGAAGAAATAAATAAATTCATAGAAACAATGCCAGAAAAAATAGAATACATAGACACAGAAGAAACAACAAAAATAAGTTTAATAACTCCAATGCTAAGAATATTAGGATATGATACAGCCGATCCAAGAATAGTTAAGGCAGAATACATAGCAGATATTGGAACAAAGAAAGCAGAGAAAGTTGATATAGCAATATTTAAGGATGGTGAACCTACAATATTAATTGAATGTAAATCTGTTAAGGATAAATTAAGAAAAGACCATATAAGTCAACTATATCGTTATTATAATGTTACAAGTGCTAAGTTTGGTGTTTTAACTAATGGTGTTGAATATATGTTCTTCACTGATTCAAATAATAATGGACAGATGGATAATGATCCATTTCTCCATATTGATTTATTGGATGCTTCTAAGAAAGATATTAAAGAATTAGCTCGTTTTAGTCATGATACATATGATCAAAATAAATTATATAGTAGTGTTGAGTTGCTTAAATATACTACATTGACACAAGAATATTTAGAAAATCAAATAAGTCAACCTGATGATGAATTTGCACGAGTTATTGGTAAATCAGTTCATAAAGGTGCATTACATAGTAAACGATTAGATATATTTAAAAAGATAATACCTGATGTCTTTAAATCTATTATTGATGATAAGGTTGATAAAAGGTTGCAGAAAGCAATAAAGGAAACAGATATAGAGATTAAAACAATTAAAGAAAATAATTCAATTGAACAAGTTTCAAATCATTATAAACTTTGTGATTCATTCGATATAAGTAAAATTGGTTCAGCAAGGAAATATTGTATAAAAGCAGCCAAATATGTCATTGAAAATGATTTTAGTGACTGTAAAAAATTATTGGAAATACCAAGAACAAAAGATGTTATTACTCCAACAAATTTTTTAGTTTCTAAAGATTGTAATGTTAGAGAGGACTATGTGGAAAAGATTGCAGTAGGGAATGAGATATGGTATTTATTCCTTAATTTGGCAAGAGATGATATACTTGATAATGCTATAAATATACTTAAAAAATTTAGTTATTCTGACGATCGTATTAAACAAATTCTAACATTAGATTAATCATGACAATATATGATCTTAACAACTAAATAAAGGAAGTTAATGATATAATGGATCATAGTTTATATGATGATTATAAAAAATTTGAAAAAATAATGAAAGAGTATGATGGCACAAGTATTATAGATACTTCTAAACATTCTTTTTTAGCACCTACAACATTAATACCCTTATTATGTCAAATAAGAGAAAAAGAAATTAATAAAATACGAACTCATGATAATATTATGGATTATATTAAAAAAATTCTTGATTGTGAGAAGACAGATACAAAAATCCCATATACAATACTTCCTAAATCTCTAAAGGAAAAAAGTAGGAATGATGTGGCTTCTTCAATGGCTAAGAATATTGATGATGGATATGGTGGATTTGGAGTAAGATTTCATATTATTAATGAGCTTACTAACAATATTTATAATCACACATCTTTTGAAGAAGGATTAGCAGATCAAGGATATACTTATGCTCAAGAATATCCTAATGAAGAAAAATTAGATATTTGTGTGATGGATAATGGATTAACAATCCCTGGAAGTTTTAAGAAAAATGGAATATCTTTTATTGATGATTGTGATGCTATCTCAAAAGCCGTGTCTAGTACTTCTGTGCTTAAAAAAGAAGATAATAGTAGGGGTATGGGATTATGGACAACATTAAAATTAGTTGTTGAAGGAAATGAAGGAAGTGTATTAATTATTTCAGGTAAAGGCTGTCTACATATAAAAGATAGGAAAAATTATAAATATGAGATTTTAGACAATAGTAATATATTTAAAGGAACTTTAATTTCATTAAGATTAAATAAAAATCAAGTACAAAATTTTCATTATTTAATTGGAATTAATGATTTCGTGAGATATGAATATAATGAGGAGATGATTTAAAATGAATGACGGAATAGTTAAAATTAAAGTTAAAGACAAGATACATGAAAATTTAGGGATGAATTCTTCAGCTAAAAATTTATTCAAGGAATTAAATAATTCTCAAAATAAAGAGATTAATATTGATTTTTCAGATGTTGTATTTATGAGTCGTTCTTTTGCTCAAGAATATATTTATCAAAAAAATAAGTCTAAAAAGAAAATTGAAGAAATTAATGTGCCTAATGATATTCTTCCTATGTTTGAGGTTGTTCAAAAAGATTTTGAGTAACCTAAATAAAAAATTATATTAATTTTCTTTTTTTCTTAGATTAACAACTACACAGCCCGAAAGAAAAAAGGAATGGATAAGAGTATGAAAAATAAAATATAGTGAACTAAAAAATGTTTTTAAGTAATGAGTTTTTTAAAAATATCTCTAAATTATCAATTTCATAAATAAAAATATAATATTATTTATTTTAAAAAATAAAATAATTAAAT
>JAITOM010000374.1 GCA_031289975.1 Methanobrevibacter sp.
CGATATTTTAAAGAATATTTGATCGTACAGTTATAATTATTAGTACAACCACATTATTTTTGTATTGAAATTAAAAATGGAATTTGGATTTTAGCATAAAAACATTAAGCCCATACACATGTAATTAAACTTTTATCATATGTTTTCAATTTTTCAATTGTGAAAATCCATGCTAATTTTACAGTGCCAATTTTTTTACACTCTAAAATATTTAGTAAAAATCATATTATCCAATTATTTCTTTTTAACTAAACCTTTTAGTTCGATTAAATGATCTCTTATTTCAGCTGCTTTTTCAAAATCTAATTGGCTTGCGGAATCTTTCATGTCTGATTCTAAATCTTTGATTAGGACATTCAATTCATCTTTTGGAATTTTTAGTAATTCATCTTTTTCATAAATTCTTTTCTCATCTACTTTACGTTCTTTTAAGGTTCTAACTACAGTTTGTGGAGTTATATTGTATTTCTTGTTATGTTCCATTTGAAGTTTTCTTCTTTGTCGTGTTATTGTTACAGACTCTTTTACAGAATCATTTAAGTTTTCAAAATCATCTGGATTATTCACATACATTAAAACTTGACCATCAACATTTCTTGCTGCTCTTCCAATGGTTTGTATAAGTGATGTTTTTGAACGTAGAAATCCTTCTTTATCAGCATCTAAGATAGCTACAAGTGAAACTTCAGGTAAATCAAGACCTTCTCTAAGTAAGTTCACTCCTACTAAACAATCAAAATCTCCTCTTCTTAATTCATCAATAATATCTATTCTATCAAGAGTATCTATTTCTGAATGTAAATATTTCACTTTTACACCAATTTTACTGTAGTAATCAGTTAAATCTTCAGACATTCTCTTAGTCAATGTTGTAACCAATATCCTTTGGTCTTTTTCAACTCTTTTTTTAACCTCACTGAGTAAATCATCCACTTGATTTTGAACAGGTCTAAGTAATATTTCTGGGTCTAATAATCCAGTTGGTCGAATAATCTGCTCAACAATATTTAAACTTCGTGAAAGTTCATATTCTCCTGGTGTAGCTGAAACATAGATTAATTTATCCACACTTTTCTCAAATTCATCAAATCTAAAAGGTCTATTTTCTTTAGCTGATGGTAACCTAAAACCATGTTCTATTAAAGTTTCTTTTCTTGATCTATCACCATTATACATTCCCCTAATTTGAGGAACAGTAACATGGGATTCATCTATAATGGTTAAAAAATCTTTTGGGAAGTATTTTAGTAATGTGTATGGCATTTCACCCCATCTTCGACTTGAAAGATGAAGAGAATAATTTTCTATTCCAGGACAATACCCCATTTCATTTAACATCTCTACATCATATTTTGTTCTTTGTTCAAGTCTTTGAGATTCTACAAGTTTATTTTGAGTGTTGAGTTCTCTTAATCTCTGATCAAGTTCAATATTAATGTCATTTAAAGCATTTTTAAGTTTATCCTCCCCTATAACAAAATGTTTCGCTGGAAAAACCATTACTCTCTCAAGACTATTTATTTTCTTGCCTGTAAGTTTATCTATTAATGATATTCCATCAATTTCATCACCAAAAAGTTCTATTCTGATTGGATTAGAACCATGAACTGGATTAATATCAATTACATCACCATTAACTCTAAATTGACCAGTATCAAATTCAATATCATTTCTTTCATATTGCATATGAATTAAACGAGTTAAAATTTCGCTTCTATCAATTATATCTCCTAAGGATAAGAAAAGTTTAAATTCACTGTAATCCTCTGGCGATCCAATACCATAGATACATGAAACACTTGAAACTACGATTACATCATCACGAGTTAGAAGAGATTGTGTGGCTGAATGTCTCATCATATCTATTTCAGCATTTATTGATGCTTCTTTATCAATAAATGTGTCTGTTCTTGGAACATAAGCTTCGGGCTGATAGTAATCATAGTAACTAACAAAATATTCTACTGCATTATCTGGAAAAAACTCTTTAAACTCTTCATAAAGTTGGGCTGCTAAGGTTTTATTGTGAGAGATAACCAATGTTGGTTTTTGAACCTCTTCAATAACACTCGCCATTGTAAATGTTTTTCCAGAACCAGTGATTCCAAGTAGTGTTTGTTCATGCAAGCCTTTTTTGATTCCATTGGAAAGTGATTTAATAGCTTTTGGTTGGTCTCCAAGTGCTTTATAATTAGAACTTAGTTTAAATTTTCTTATTTTTATCACCATGAATAATTAATGATTGATTAGATATTTAATCAATAAAATAAAGAGAGAATATAAAATTATCGGGAGTGTAAATTTAGCTGTTTTTTACATTGAAAATTAAGAAAATGAGCTAAAAAATCAATTCCATATACATAGCCTAAATTTTTCATGATTAAAAATCGGATTTTGAATCTTCGAAACCATGATCTTTTTAAAGTATCAAATTATCAACTGAAATATTGTTAAAAACATAAGTTTAGTAGTATATAAATTAATTTTATACTTAATATATTAAAATTATCCAAAATTATGAGAATAAAATTAATAAATAAAAAAAATAGAAATTTAAATGAATATAACTTTTATATCTCTTCATATAAATAATTTTTTAAGACTCACATCCACCATATTTTAACATAATATATTACAAACTTGATAAAATCTATAAAAATCAATTAAATTAAATACATCTGTCATTATATTATAAGTAATGCAAATACTTCTAAAATAATTAATAGCTATTTTCGATTAAACTTAATTAAAATTTTGTAATATAGTCGTGTGCATGAGTTTTTTTTATATATTTTTAAAATTTATAATGATTTTGATAAAGTTCTTAATAAATAACTTTTTTAAAAATAAACATTATTAAACTATATTAATTTAAAATCATTTATATTAATTTAAAATCATTTATATTAATTTAAAATCATTTATATTAATTTAAAATCATTTATATTAATTTAAAATCATTTATATTAATTTAAAATCA
>JAITOM010000380.1 GCA_031289975.1 Methanobrevibacter sp.
AATTTTTATTTATTTATTTTTAAAAATAATAATTATAATTTTTTTAATTAAAAATTTGACATTTATGATGTAATTTAAAAAATTTCATTACTTACAAACATTATTTCATACACTATATTTAAAAAATTAATAGAATATTAATTTGAAATTCTTAAACAGGTGAATAAATTATCCTAAGTTGAAAATAAATTTTTAGCAATAAGATATTTAAAAATAAATGATTAATTACAAACATTTTTACATCACTATATTAAAAAAAGGAAAATAAAAAAAGAATGAAAACTAAATAGAAAATTCATGAGATTTTTGAAACATCCAAATTTACTAAATTAATATCTCCTTGAAAATTACCCATATAATTTTAAAAACATTGAATAAAAGACTATAAATTAAAATTTACTTACCTATTTATTCTCTTAATATAAATTTTAATAAAAGATAAACTTTTAATAAAATGAAAGTAAATTTCATTGTAAGTATACTAATTTGAAGAATTAATATCTTCGGTTGGTCTAAGAACCAACTTACAAGAGTTTATATGTTGTCATATAAGTTTACTGGATAATAACCTTGTAATAATTTCTGGCAACCAGTATTACCCTTTCATTCTTCCAATGGAAGTAAAATAATTATTTTGTGCAGTAATATCCACGATGTTCACCATTTTCAACCCATTCAACAGGTTCTTGAGACTCACATTCAGTACCACAGAAATTACAAACACGTTTCGTGTATATAGGATTGAAAATAGCTCCACATTTCTTACAAGTATACCAAAAAGGCAAATAAAACACCCCCATTTAAATTTTTCTATTGAAAAACATTTTTACTGGATTCATATAAACTAAATTCAAGATTTAGAATTTTTTCTCCAGTCTTGTTTATAAAAGGGAATTATAAAAATAAATAAAATAAAAAAAGTAAAAATAAAGAAAAGTAAAAATAAAGAAAAGGATTTGGATAAAATTAAAGGAAGTTCCTATTTTTATCTGCATCTAAATAAAGATTTCCTTTTCCATTTCTTGCAATATCACCAGTGTACTTGATGTATTTACCTTTGAGTTGTTTACCAGATACTTCAGGATTTGTAACAATTTCAAAATCAATAAATCCTTCAAGTAATCTTGAAAGTTTACCATTGATTACAATGCTCCCTCCTTGCATTTGACCTCCTGGCCAACGAGTAACATCCCCATCAATTTGTATGTATCCTTTTGTCATGTGAATACCTGCGAGAATATCACAGTCTCCACGAACATAAATTTCTCCACCAGTTAAACATTCACCAAGCTGCTTACCAGCACTACCATGAATCATTATGGTTCCACCAGTCATTCCTCTCCAATCACCAATGTATGATGCACCACAAAATTCACGGGTATTTCCCTTTATGGTTAATAGACCACCAGTCATTTCTCTACCAGCATAGCTTTCTGCATCTCCATTAACAGTGATTTCTCCACCAGACATTTCACTACCACAGTGAAGATCAACACTACTGTTAGCAACAATTTCACCAGCACTCATAGCAGACCCAATGTATTTAACCCTTGTTAAATCACCATTAATTATTATTTTAACATCTGCTGGAAATTCAGCTGATCCTTCAACATCCACATCAAAGTAATCTCTTAATGGGAATCTTGAATTTCCTATAGGTACTTCATATTTTTCAAAGTCTTTTTTCTCCCATTGATATATTTTATCTGGAATAAGCTCATCAAACTCGAGTCCTATTTGTGAAATTTCTTTTTGATTAAAAGTAACGATTTTCATAAATTACCACTCCTTATTTAGCTGCTTTACCAGCTTGAACATTAACTGGCATTGGACGAGGTACAAAGTGGTCATGAACCTTATAGTTTTCAAACTTAATGGTGTAATATTTATTAAATGAAGGCATCATTTTTTTAATAACCACTTCTTCTTCTGCCTCTATTCCATTTACATTTGTCCATAAGGTTCGACTTGGTACAACTTTGACTACTTCACCATCCTTAACTAAGATTCTACCATCTTTAATTGTGTAAGCAGCCTTTCCAAATTCTTTTTCAATGACTTCATATTCAACAGATGGATCTATTTCATTAGGTTTTATGTTATATACAGCTATATCAGCATTTGCACCAACACCTAAGTGACCTCTGTCTGTAAAACTATATGCTTTAGCAGGTGCTGCTCTTGATATGGTTGCTATTTCATTGAAATCATATTCGCGGTCAATGGTAGCTAAGGTAGATTTTTTCTCTACAGCTTTATGAACTTCCCTATTTTCAATCATTTCAGTTCTTCTTTTATTACTCATCAACCATGAAATAACTCTTGGATATCTTATAAATGGTCCAGCATTAGGGCTGTCAGTAGTTAAGAATACTTGCCATGGATTGTTAACAAGTAAGAACATTTCAAGTCCAATAGCCCATTGTACAGAGTGAACACTGTTTCTTCCAGAGTATATGAATGGAACTAGTCCTGAGGCAGTTTCTAATTCAATATCTTTGTTAGCCCACTTTAAACCGTTTAATTGATGAAGATCAAATTCCATTGGTCCATCAGCAGTCATGGTTGTGGTTTCATCTAAAGTGATTTGTCCTACATCACATGTAACATGATCATTATTGTTAATAAATTTAGCAACATCTGGTGCAGCTGACTTAAAGTCTCTCCAATTAGTTCCTGCATAGGAGTGGTATTGAATGTGGGTCATGTGAACTGTTTGATTTCTTACAGGTGAGTTTTTAGAAATCCCTTTAATAAGTTTCATTGAGTCTATAGTCGTTTCATAGTTACCAGGGTGACCTAAGTCATTTGGATGAAGGTGTATTGAATGTGGAAGAGCTAATTTTTCATTTGCTTTAGCTAAAGCAGTGATAACCTCTCTTGAAGTCACATCAAAATAAGGAGCAGGATCATCAAGACCATGTACATTCATACCCCAACCCCATGCTTCTCCACCACATGGATTAACCAATTTAATACCATATCCTTTAACCAATCTTAACCAGTATGATATAAAGGCAGATAAATCATCAATATTGCCTTCTTTTGCATACTCCAATGTAAACCAATTGTTACCAAATAATGGTAAAGGAGCTATATCTAAGTTAGGAATAATGTTGATTTCTTCATGTGTATGCTTTGCTTCTAATGGAGGCATAGCTGCTTCAACAACAGTACCGTATCCCATTCTTGAATATCTGTATCCTGTTGCAGGACAACTTGGTATGGAAAATCCAGTTTCAGCACGAGTCACACCTTTTTTAGGTACTATTCCTCTTCTTGAATCCTCTGGTCTATATAGGCGACCTACAACCAATTTAGGTCCAGCAATATGTGAATGAGGGTCTACACCAGCAGCCATAACTAACTTATCAGTCACATCTATCTCTTTTGCATCAGGAGAAATAGAATCAACAATTTTACCATCTTTAAACATGACATCTTTCTTTTCTCCATCTACATTATTTGTAGGATCATAAACAATACCATTTTTTAATATGTACTCCATAAAAATCACCTTTATTTTCCTGCTACTGTTGGCTTAATGCCTTTTATTTTCTGAACCCTTTTTAATAGCTCATTAACAATCCATTCATCATCTCTGGTAGTTTCTGGTCTACTTATAGCTTTCTTCATGTATATTGGAACACCATCCATCCTGTAACTTGTTCCTGCAGCTTCAACCGCGATAAATGATCCTGGTAGAACAATATCTGCTAATTCTGTAGATGGTCCCCAGTGAATATCAATTTGAATAACAGGAATGTTTGCTAAGTGTCTATTAGCACCAGATGGGAAATGAGCACCAGGGTCAGCAGCTATTACCAAGAAAACATCTGGTTCTTCTCTTGTTAATAAATCAATAGTGTTAGTTTCACCATTCATGTATCGTGGATAACCTCTTGCAAAATCAACTCCATAAGGGAAACCTTGTTCCATTGCCATGAAAATATTAAATCCATTAACATTAAAATGTCCTCTCATTGGTATAAGATTCCACTTAGAGAATTTATTAAGATCTTGAACTAAATTAATAGCTATATCAATGTTTCTTTGTTTAGATAATGTGTGAGTTAAACCTAATCCAAAGAATAAAGCACCAAATTGTGCTTTTTTCATTGCTTCTACTAATTCTTCAATGTCTTCTTTAGGAATTCCTGATATAACATCTTTTTCAAGTTTTTTGCCTCTTAAAACAGCTCTCATAGCATTATAAAACTCATAATCTCCGTTTTGTTCAAATCCAACCCATATATCAGACATTTTTGCGGTATCCGTATATCTTGGATCCATTGTAACGATTGTTCTGTCAAATCTTCCTCTTTTTCTAAAGTAACCTCTTGGAAATACAGAATATCTTCCTAAATGTCTTGGATGAGAGTTCATAGCATTGTTACCAGTGTAAACAATCATATCTGCTCTGTTTTTAACTTCGCCTAAGGTCATAACAGGATATCCTGCATTTTGAACACCTTGAAGTGAAGGACCATGGCAAATTGTTGCCTGATTATCTAAAACAGCTCCAACAAGTTCTCCAAGTTCAAGACCATAGTGCATTGTTTCAATAGAAGTTTCACTCCATCCATAGAATACAGGTCTTACTGAATTAGCTATCAGCTCTGCAGCTTTATCTAAAGCAGTTTCCCAATCAACTTCAACTAGGTTACCTTTTTCATCGCGAATCATTGGAACAAGTAATCTTTGATCCATATCTTCCATGACTTTACTTGCACCTAAACGGCATGCATGTCTTACACCTATAACATGTCCACCATCAACATATCCACTAACTACAACCCCATCTTTTATTTCACCTTTTACTTCTCCACCTTTTACTAAATAGACTAAATCATCACAGTTACAACCGCAAAAAGCACAAGTACAGTTTTCTACTTTATAATCATAGTCAGTAATTGGTTCTTCATATACCATAGTATTCAGCTCCTATAATTACTTGCATTGTTATTAGGTATTTTAACTAATCTATTACCTGTAGAAGTTTCATCTTCATTATATTTCTTATAAACTTCTGCCATTAAATCAGCCATAAGCAATGGTTCTTCATCACTTTTTTCAATAGTTGCTGGTACTCCTTTATAGGTTGGGTCACAACAACAGTAAGTTTCAGGACTTACAACAACATTAGCCCAAGGTCCTTTACATATAAAAATCTGACCTTCATGAGGTGCATCTCTTGAATGAGCTACATAGACAACTACCTCACCCCAATCAGTTTTTACAAGGGCTTTATCCCAATTTTTAACTCCCAATTTAGCCATGTCTTTAGGATCCATGTATGCAGTACCAGATGCATGACGATATTCATCTTTTAAAGTAGAACCTCTTTTTTTACAAGCTCCCTGATAAATATCACTTCCAGTATTTAACATAAGGCTAAGTTTATCTCTTTTTTTTGCTGTTGGTTCATCAAACTTAACAACATTAGGTACAGATGGTTTATCAACATATGTCATTTTTAAACACCTCTATTCTAACCATATCGCATCAACAGGACAAAACATTTGGCATGTTCCACATTTTTCACATTTATCTTCGTTGAAAAGTTTTATAAAACCATTTTCAACCATCATTATCACATCTTCCTCTAAAGATCCATGCCCTCCAGAAACTTCTGGACTAATGGATACATTAACAGGACATGCAACAACACATACTCCACATCCAAGACAATTATCTTGATTTACTTTAAGTTCCATATAATCACCTAATTTTTAAAGCTTCAAATTTTTCAATCCAAGATTTGGATTTTGTTGGAGTGTAATCAACATTTGTTATTTTCACTTCAATTGCTTCAACAGGACATGCTTTAGCACATGCACCACATTTAATACAATATTGTTCATCTGTAGCAACATTATTAACTATTTCTCCACTTTTAGAAGGTTTTGGGAAAGATAAAACATCACATGGGCAAATATCAACACATGTCCCACATACAGTACATTTATCTTGATGAATTGTTAAAGTTCCTTCAAATGGTTTTTTAACCTTTGCAGCATCAGTAGGACAAACTCCTTCACACCAACCACATTTAATACAAAGTTCATCATCAATGAACGAGCTTCCTTTAGTAACAGCATCTTCCATATTAATATCGTAGTCCCCATAAGAACATATTCTACATGATGCTTTAATAGCTGTAACTGGACATGATTTTTTACATACTAAACAGTATACGCATTTATCTTTATCAACATTAATAGATTCAGATTCAGGAGTCCTGTCAACATCAATAGCATCTGCAGGACACATTTCTTCACATATTCCACAGTAAACACAGGTTTCCTCATCAATGTCAATTTCACCAGTGACTAACTTAGATCTATCTGGTAATGATCTTGCTATTGTAATAGCTTCTCTTGGACATGCAATTTCACATTTTTGACAATAAATACATTTATCATCATCAATTTCTGCATAAGCATCATATTTAGGATACGTATTAATTTTTGAAATTGGTTGACTATCAATAGAGAAAATTAAAGCATCTGCAGGACAAACTCCACTGCACATACCACAAAGAACACATTCGTCTTCGTTAATGGATAGTTTTGCATTTGGGCTATCTGTTCTTACAATTGCACCAACATCATCTAAGATAATAGCTGACACTGGACAAGTTGATTCACAAATCCCACAACCGATACATACATGATCTTTGAATGATAAATTTCTTATTTCTTCTGCTGATCTTTTAATATTAAAGTTTTTATCGTTAACTTCTTTGGTATTCGCGATCATTATTTACCTCCAAAATTCTAATTGAACTAGTTGGGCAACCTTCTTGGCATATTAGGCAACCGCAACATTCAATGGAGCTGATATTAGCCTTTAAAGATTCCAAGCTAACAGCTTCCATTAAACACAAATCTACACACAAGCCACAACCAATACAAGAATCTAAAATTTCAGCCTCAAACTCTTTTTTTTGACATATTGAAATGATTTTCTGCGTCTTTTTAGTATTTTTAAATAATACATTAGTTAAAATTAAAAAATCTTTAGGGCATAATTGAGTCATAGTTTTAGCAACATCAATAGAATTCCATGAAAGATTTCTACCATTTAAATAGTGTGAAACAGTAGAACGATCAATTTCCAGTTCATCAGCTATTTTTTGTTGAGTTAGCCCTTTTTTTTTCAACTCAATTGAAGCTAAATATTTTAAACCAGAGACAATATGTTTTGGCATAATTTCACCTGTGTATTAATTACACATTATGATTTGATAGTATATATACTATATCTCTTAAATTAAATAGAAAAATTTATATAATATAGTGTAGTAGTAACACATTAAGTTATCATTTTTATTCACTAAAAGAGCTTAAATGAGTAATATATTATTTTTTAACTATTATTTTAAGAAATAAGAGCTATAAATAATAATTTAATGAATATAAATAAATAATAAATAATGTTTTATAAATTAAATAAAAAATCTTTTTTTTAAAAAAAGCAAAGGTATGAACTTAAAATATAAATTTTTAGTGTAAACTAATTATATTATGTGTAGTAAGAACACGTTAATTAAACTTTAAAAATTGGATTCACAGTAATTATGGAAAAGTTCTTAAATTGAATGATAAATTTTTTTATTAAATTATTTAATTTTAAATATCACTTTATAAAAATCTATAATTTCAAATTTTAAATAATATAACTATATTCTGATCAATACAAATAATTTTAAACTAATATTTTTTAATAATATTTATTTTAAAAAAGTTATTTATTAAGAACTTATCAAAACCACTACAATTAAAATAATCTTTAAAACTGAATCAATAGTAATAAAATTAAAGAATATAATGAATAAAACTTCGCTCATGATTACTTATCATTGCAAAAGTTTTCTAATAACTAAATTGATTAGGGCATTGATTATTTTACTATGTTTTATTTAACTTTTAATTTAATGCACCGATACTATTGTTTTAATCAAGCTTGATATTGAATATATATTTGAAATGATAAGTATACAATGAGCGAAAATAATTAATTTCACAAAAGACTGATATAACTATTTTAAAGAGGATATTAATACATATTAAATTATTAACATATTTTAAATTATTAATAGCTATTTTAAGAAAAATAAAGGACAACAACAATTGTTCCCCATCCAATTATAAACTTTAAATTATATAGGATAAAAAAAATTCAGTGGTTGAATTTAATATTCTTTCTTAATATAGTGTAGGAAATAATGTTTTTAAGTAATAGAAATTTTTTAAATTATGCCTTAAATGTTAAATTTTTAATTAAAAAGATTATAATTGTTATTTTTAAAAATAAAAAAATAAAAATTATTATTTAAAAATTAATTTAATATAAATTTAAAATTTTTAAAAATAAGATATTTAAAAATAATGATTAATTACAAACATTTTTTACATCATTATAGTATTAATACTCCCTAAAACAATGAATCTAATTAATAGCTAAACTAAAAATCTCACCTTTTTAACATTAAATCCATAATAGTAAACTTTTTTGTTTTGTTTTGATTTTTATCATGAGATAAATTCATACTTGAGTTTAAAAGTTCTTTACTTGCTCTATTAGAAATCTCTTTAAAAATCATTTTGTATGCAAGACATTGAGGATCAACAGATAATTGAAAATTATTTTCCAAGTTTGAATCACTCTCAGATAAGTTATTCTCTGCTGATGAAACTATTCCATTATAAGGACATCCACCTCTACAAAATTTAATATAATTACATTCACTACAGTTTTCATCAACATGATTTTTAAATTCCATTAACATATTCCATGATTTTGATTTCATTAATTCTTCCATTGAAGGAGAATTATGGACATTTCCCATCACATACTGATCAATTCCAACAAATCTGTAACATGGATAAATATTTCCATCCCAATCAACAGCTAAAGTATCTCCCATACAATCTGCAAATGTACATAATGTTCCACGGCGAATAAATGAGCTTTTAGCAATATGGTCAAAATCCTTTATTTCTATTTTATCAAGGTCATTTAGATAATTATCTAAAAGTCCTATTAAAAGTTCTCCATGTTCTTGTGGAGTTAAAACCCATTTATCTGTATTATTTCCTCTAATTGAAGGTAAAGTAGCATGTAATTTAAAATTATATCTATTTTTTAGGAAAAAGTTGTAAATCTCATCTCTAAAATCTTTTGAATAAGATGTGAATGTGGAGATAAAACTTATATGGATCCCATTTTTAATAGCTATTTTATAACCTTTCATAGTTTTATCAAAATAACCTTCTCCTCTTTGGTAATCATTTATTTCTTTAGGTCCATCAATACTTGTACTAACTGCAACATCATATTGTGAAAATAGTTTAGCTAACTTTTCATCTAAAAGCCATAGATTGGATTGGAGTGAAAATCCAGCTTCTTTATGTGTTTCACTACTTTTTAGAATTGATAATGCTTCTTTATAAAAATCATAACCTGCAAGCAAAGGTTCTCCACCATGAAATGTGAAATGAACATAATCTTCTCTAAATCCATCTAACCATTTATCAATCTCTTTTATAATTTGAATATCCATCATTTTAGATTTTTTCTCTGACCCCCAACAATAATTACACTTAGATGGGCAATTAAGTGTTGGGACTATCATCACATGAAAGACCATATTTCCACTTTTTAATATTATAAATTTTATTTTATTATTCTATTATAGGGGGGTGGGGAAGGCACTGTAAAAAGAGGATGGAAATTCACAATTTGGAATTTAGATTTTAGCATAAAAACATTAAGCCCCTATACATGTCATTAAACTTTTATCGTCTGTTTTCAATTTTTCAATTGT
>JAITOM010000418.1 GCA_031289975.1 Methanobrevibacter sp.
ATATTTTTATTTATGAAATTGATAATTTAGAGATATTTTTAAAAAACTCATTATTGAACTTGTTCAATTAGAAAAACGAAGTTTTTCTTTACTTAAAAACATTTTTTAGTTCACTATAAATAGAAACTTAAATTAATTTTATAAGTATTTTTATTTATAAATAAAGGCACTGTAAAAAGAGGATGGAAATTTAAAATCTGGAATTTGGTTTTTAGGCAGAAAAAATTTACATGCTAATTTTGCAGTGCCAATTTAATCAAGATGATTTTAAGTATTTTTATGGATATAAAAATAGGATAGGATTAAAGAAAAAAATGGTTGGAAGGTAAATGTGATGTTTTTGATAAAAAGGAAAATAAATATGAATAATACAATAAGATTTTATAAATCAAAAAGCGGCGGCTACTGTTATATGTGTGAGAGCAGAACAGTCTGTTTATAAAAGTAGAGTTTGTTAAAAAATGGTGGTTGTCATAAAACAAAGAATATTTAAAGCTAAAAATCTTAAATTATCATGGATAATTGAATTCTCTTTTTTTCACTATCCACCTCTAAAACTTTAACATTAACAATATCTTCAACATTTACAATATCTAATGGATGTTTAACAAACTTATTTTCAACTAATTGAGAAATATGAACCAATCCATCTTGATGAACCCCGATATCTACAAAGGCTCCAAAATCCACAACATTTCTTACAGTACCTTCTAATATCATTCCTTCTTCAAGATCTTCAATACTTAAAGTATCACTTCTAAGAATTGGTTGATGCATCTCTTCTCTTGGGTCTCTTCCTGGTTTTTTAAGGTCATTAACTATATCTTTGAGAGTAATTTCTCCAACATCTAACTCAACTGATAATTTTTTAAAATTTACCATGTCAAAAGATAAGTTGTTAAAGCCTATATCTTTAAGATTTATTTCAAGCTTTTTAAGAAGTTTTTTAGTAACACCATAAGATTCTGGATGTACAGTTGTTATATCCAAAGGATTATCAGAATTATAAACCTTTAAAAATCCAGCACATTGCTCATAAGTTTTAGAACCTAACTTATTAACATTTAATAAATCTTCACGATTTGTAAATGCTCCATTTTCGAATCTATACTTAACAATATTTTTAGCTAATCCTTCGTTAAGACCTGAAACATAGGTAAGAAGTGAAAATGAGGCAGTATTCAAATCCACACCCACATTATTTACTACCTTTTCAACTACACTTTTAAGAGAATCATTAAGCTTTTTTTGATTCATATCATGTTGATACTGACCAACACCAATAGATTTAGGATCTATTTTAACAAGTTCGGCTAATGGATCTTGTAATCTACGAGCAATTGATATGGCACTTCGTTCACCAACATCGAAATCTGGAAACTCAAATGTAGCTAATTTACTTGCTGAATAAACTGATGCTCCTGCTTCGTTGACTATTGCATATTTTACATCTGTTCCTTTAATTATATCAACAATTATTTGCTCAGATTCTCTTGAAGCTGTTCCATTACCTAAAGATATTATATCAATGTCAAATTCTTTGATTAATTCTAAAATAATCTTTTTAGTTTCAAGCACTTTATTGTTAGGTTCAGTTGGAAATACAACAGCTGTTTTCAAAACTTCCCCAAATTCATTTATAACAGCTATTTTACATCCTGTACGAAATCCTGGATCCCATCCTAAAACTACTTTATTTAATATAGGACTTTCAAGTAAAAGAGATTCTAAATTTTTAGAAAAGACTTCCATGGATTTATCTTCAGCTTTCTCAATCAAATGATTCATTATTTCTCTTTCAGTTGAAGGAGCTATAAGACGCTTATAAGAATCTAAAATTGATTCTTCAATATAATTCTTTGTAAAAAGATTATATTCTTTATTATTAAATCCACTGCTAATACTATTTTCAGTATTTAAAACACCATTAAGAATAGTTACACTTTTTTCATTGCTGTTTTTATTTTCAGATTTATCAATGAGAACTCTTTGATTTAAATAGCTAATAATCTTATCAATTGGAGGAACTATTTTAGATCTAAGAATTTTTTCCTTAACTCCTCGCTTAATAGCTAAAATACGATGATTTTTAATTTGAGAAATTTTTTCAACATAACTGTAATACATCTCATACTGGGAGGATATATTTTCATCCTTAGCTTTCACTTCAATATTACTGTTAAAGTAGGTATATCTCCTAATACTTTCTCTAAAATCAGGGTTTTCAGAAATAATTTCAGCTATTATGTCTTGAGCACCTTCAATAGCTTCTTGAATTGTATTCACATTAAGTTCTTCAGATAAATAATTCTTAGCTATTTTTTCAAGATCCTCTTCTATTTCTTGAGAAAGTATTGTTTGAGCAAGACCTTCAAGACCTTTTTCTTTAGCTATTGTAGCTCTTGTCCTTCTTTTAGGTCTAAATGGCCTATATATGTCATCCACTCTAACCAATGTTTCAGCTTCCTCAACATCTTTTTTAATTGCAGGACTTAATTTTCCTTGTTCAGATATGCTTAATAGAACATGCTTCTTTTTTTCTTCAAGATTTCTAAGATAGTTTAATCTCTCATTAAGCCTTCTAAGTGTTTCATCATCAAGAGACCCAGTGATTTCTTTCCTATATCTTGATATAAAAGGTATTGTATTACCTTGATCGATTAAATTAATGGATGCTTCAATTTGCCATTTTTTAATATTAAGTTCTTTGGACAAAGTTTCGATTATCATGATTTTCCCATAATGTATAGTGATGTAAAAAATGTTTGTAAGTAATCATTATTTTTAAATATCTTATTGTTGAAAATTTATTTTCAACTTAGGAGAATACATTCTCCGTTTTTATAAATTTTAAATTAATATTA
>JAITOM010000425.1 GCA_031289975.1 Methanobrevibacter sp.
TTCAAAACCTATTGTCTGTTTTATTACAGAGTTAATAGCTTTTTCTAAATACTTTTCAGCATTGTAAGTAGGTATAATTATGCTAATTTTAGGTTCCATTAATCTCACATTTCCATATATAATGGTGAAAAAAGGATTGTAATTAATCATTTATTTTCAAATGTCTTATTTTTAAAAATTTCAAATTAAGATAATATGGGCTGTGAAAATCGAACTGATATACTAATAAAACTTATCAATAAAGATTTGAACATTGTCGAAAGATTAATTTAATTTCATGATAACTAAAAATCATTCTCTTATTAACTTCAGATAACCAAGTATATAAAGTTTGTGATAATGACTTCAAAGTTGAAATTAGAAAAAGTAGAATATTTCTTAAAAAGGAACGGGTATTCGAACAATCTTAGGATTTTTAGAATAGTTTGGAAAAAATGTGGAATTTATTATAGATAATGAAAAAGATAACTGTATGCATTGTAACAGTGCGTATGTTGCCTATAATGGGACTGACAGTTTAAAGTGAATAAACATGAAAATTTTAATGTTTTCGTGCAAAAATATAAATGTAATGGTTGTAAGTCTTATTATAGGTCAGACCATGATTCTTTAGTTGCTAAATATAGTAATCATGTTCATGAAGTTAATGAGTATATTAAAGAATTATTTTCACGGGTTTTAATTTCCAAAAATAATGTCAGTAAAATAATAAACACCGTATTAGACGGCACTGTTCAAACTTTTACTGATGAAATATTCTTGAGAAGCAATAATTGGATCTATCAAAAACTTAACTGAAATGGCACAGTACTACATTTACTTGAGATTTTAATATTTTTAAAAGTTTTGTGTAATGATTTTAAACATTATTGAAATTTTAAAGTTTTTTTAAGATAAAAATTTGATTTCAGTTAAATTTTTGATACCTTTCCAAAATTAAGACTATAGTGTTCTGTGTAATTAATGTACTTTATTATTCAAAAAATTTTTGCAAATTATTTTTTCAAATATTAATATTTATCTTTTAAATTTAATTTAAAGAAATAAAAATCATTTTTGATTGTAAATATTTAATTGGATTTTGTAAAATTAATATATAAATAAAAGAAAATAATTTTACAGAACACTAATAAAACTTATCAGTAAAAATTTAGACATTGTCAATTTATCTATTAAATGAGGTAAAATACAATATATAAATCTTTTAATTGTTTGAGGATGTAAACTTTTATGGAGGTTTACCAAAATCTGAGGTTTTCTTTATATATGAAAATCCAAAATTTGCAAAACCTCCATACTTTTTGACACTCTCAATTGTTTTAATTTATAAATAAATAATTAAATATAAAAATTTTTAATTAAATATCTATAGTTTTTTGTGAAATTAAATATTTATAATTTATATAGTAATTATATGAATTCAATTAAATATTTATAATTTAAAATTGACTCATAATGTTTTAATTTTAATTTAAAAAATATTTTATAAAAAATTGAGACTGTGAAAAATTCAACTGATGAAACTATAATACTTTATTCAATACTTATAATACTTCATTTTTTAAAGCATTTTAATAAGTTTATAAGATCAATACAGTGCTAAAAAAAAGATTTTTACTTACACATACATTTGAGTAGAAAGTTGATGAATAAATTTATCAGTTGGATTTTTCACAGCCCCAAAAATTCTTTGAAAATAAAAAAAATCTAATTAAAAAATTTTTTATTTTTTAAAATATAGTCATTTTGGAAAAGTTCTTAAATTTTGGATGAAAAATTTTTTTATTAAATTATTTAATTTTTGATATTACCTTATAAAAATTAATAATTTTAAATTTTAAATAATTTAAATATATTTTAATTAATATAAATGATTTTAAATTAATATTTTTTTAATAATATTTATTTTTAAAAAAGTTCATTTATTTAAAAAAGTTCATTTATTAAGAACTTTATCAAAACCACTATATATTAATAAATTATACAATAATAGTTCTTTATTAAAATATATATTATAATAATTTTATTATATAAACAGATTCTCTCTTATAAACAAATTCTCTCTATAAATTAATTAAATCTAATAAATAATTAGAATTAATTAAAAACAGCATTTAATAATTTTTAATTTAGTATCTACAATTTAATATTCACTATCTTTAATTGTATTATAAATTAATTAAAAATTTAATAAAAGTAAGTTACAATTTAAGTTTATATAAAAAATCTATTAAGTTTATTATTATAATTCTAATAATATTATAGGACTAAAACAAGAAAATGCATTATTTAATAAAATAGTATATATAATTTGTTTTTATATATATTGTGATGAAATTGAAATTATATTATCTATAATATCGCTATAGTGGTTAAAAAATTTTTGTAATTAATCATTTATTTTTAAATATCTCATTTTTAAATATTTCAATTAATATTAAATTAATTTTTTAAACAATGATTTTTATCTTTTTATTTTTAAAAATAATAATTATAATCTTTTTAATTAAAAATTTGACATTTACAGTATAATTTAAAAATTTCATTATTGATCTTCTTCAATTAGAAACGAAAAATCTTAGATTTTCCTAAGTTATCTTCGATAACAAATCTTTGATTTTCTTTAGTGAAATTTTTTATTTCACTTAGAAAAACGAAATTTTTCTTTATACTTACAAACATTATTTCATACATTATAAATAATTTTTTAAAAATAAAATAATTTTTTTAAAAATATATTGTCAAAATATATTAATTTAAAATTGTTTATATTAATTAAAATATATTCGTATTATTTAAAATTTAAAATTATAGATTTTCATGAAGTAATATTTAAAATTAAATAATATAATTAAATATTATAATAAAAAAATTATCATTTTAAAATTTAAGAACTTTTTTATAATGATTATAATATATTTAAAAATATAGGAAAATTTAAAAATATAGGAAAATTATTTAATAAAATTAGAAATCCATTTCACCTATTTGAGGGAATTTTTTTCTAACTTCATCGGTAGCATTTCTCTGATTTTTCTTTGGTTCAGGATTGCCAGTAGTTTCTTCATCACTTGTATTCTCAATTTTTTCTTTTTCTTCATTTGTCATTATAAATCGCCTCGCATATTAATTACTCTAATTATTTATTATAATCAAAAATATCATTATTTAATTTGTTTTATATATAATTTTCTATAAAAAATAACTATGATTTATAATTAATTAAAAATTAATTTAAAAACAGATTTATTAACAATATTTAATTTAATATATATAAATAATTTTAATAATAGATATAACAATTATTAAATTAGTAGCAAGCTATTAAATATGTAATAGACGAATCATATTAAAAATATCTAAGTAAAACTAAAATAGAAAAAAAGTTGAAAAAGTATAAATATAAAAAAGAACAAAAAGGATAAAATGGATATAAAGAGAAAAAAATAACTGTTTAAAGCATTATAAGAATATATTAACCATATTCACTGATTTAAAAAATGTTATAATGTTTTAAAAGTTAAACAGCGATTGAAATTCTATGTTTAAACAAGCTTTTATGTTTTTTTTTAAGATGTTGTTTTTGTATGAACTTTAAAACTTGTTTTTAATTCTATAAAATATAATTTAATTTTATTAGAAATTTGAAATATTGATTAAATTAATACTTAAACATTAATTAAGCAGAATTGGAGCATAATGTTAATGAAATATATTGTAAAAAATGATTGGTATACAGTAGGAAGACATCTTGGAACATTAATGATTGGGATAGGAATTTCTACTTTAATCCCATTAATAATGGCTATTATCTATCAGGAAAACAATTATTTAAATTTCATTATTCCAGGATTATTTTCTATAATAATCGGGTATTTTTTTCACAAATTACCTGCAAAAGCTACTATAAAAATAAAACATGGGATGATAGTATCTTCATTAACATGGTTATGGGCGGGACTTATTGGTTCTTTTGTCATGATAGCATACACTCCTGATTTTATCAGTGCTTTTTTTGAAAATATTTCTGCATGGACAACAACTGGATTTACAATGTTTTCTGATGTTGAAGTTTTACCTTATTCAATACTTTTTTTAAGATGTTTTGAACAATGGATTGGTGGTTTAGGGCTTGTTACTTTAATGATAGGTATATCTTTACAGTCTGGAAAAACTGTCACACAGTTATATAGATCAGAAGCAAGAGATGAAAAAATAAGTCCAAGTATAGGAAATACCTTGAAAAAATTAATTAAATTATATATTGGTGTTACCATTGTAGGAGTACTTATTTTTATAGTTGCTGGAATGCCAATTTTCGATGCAATATGTAACACATTTACATCAATATCCACTGGTGGTATCCCTATAAAAAATAATAGTATTGGATTCTATCATAATAATTTATTTAATTTAATCTCAATATTTATAATGATAATTGGAGCAACGAGTTTCTTAACTGTTTATAAGTCAATTAGAACAAAAGCTCTTTCATTTTTAAGGGATATTCAATTTCAATTAATGATATTTTTAATCATAATATTTTTTATAATCTTATATTTTACAACAGACATGACTGCAATGGATCTTTTATTTCATGTTGTTTCATCTATAACCACAACAGGATCTTCTTTAGATACAAACACTCAAATAGCTAACTGGTCTTCAGTTGCAAAAGTCATGATAATTTTATTAATGATTATTGGTGGTTCAACAGGTTCAACAGCAGGAGCTATTAAACTTATGAGGGTCATACTAATATTTAAAGGTTTTTATTCCCAAGTAATGAATGTGTTATCTCCTGAAAGTAGAGTCATTAAATTAAAAATTTCAAATTTAAAAATTAATGAATCATCAATAAAAGAAGCAAATAACTATCTTTCACTTTACATGTTAATTCTTGTAATTGGATGGTTAGTACTAATTTTCTATGGATATGATCCATTTAATGCTTTATTTGATGTAACATCTGCACAAGGAAATATTGGGCTAAGCACTGGGATTATAAGTGTTACTATGCCAGTATTTGCTAAAATAATGATAATTATTAATATGTGGTCAGGTAGGTTAGAAATAATTTCACTTTTAGTTCTTATAAGAGCTGGTTTTGATGTATTAAAAAAATGATCTATGAATCAATCCTCACAAAACTAAAATAAAAAAATAACACTTAATGTAAACTATAAAACATCAAACACAACAATTATCTAAACATTAAAACTATACTCTAATTAATAGGGGCTTAATGCTTTTATGCTAAAATCTAAATTCCAAAGTGTGAATTTCCATCCTCTTTTTACAGTGCCGAAATAAATGCCTAAAATTAAATTGTCTTAACAATAGTTAAAATATTTTCCCCATTCTCATATTTGTAATACATTTCATCCACATTTTTTTTAATGATAAAAATCCCAAGTCCCCCAATTTTTCTTTGATCTGCATCAAGGCATGTGTCGGGGTCTAAGACTTTTAAAGGATTAAAAGGAATTCCTTTGTCTTTGAATGTAATCATGATTTTTAATGGATCTCTCTCTACTTCAATTCTTACATGAATATTTCTATCTTCCAAATCACTATCTTTAAAAGCATGATTAACTATATTAATAAAAATTTCCTCTACAGCAAGTTCTAAGTGTATTATTAAACTTTCAAAAACCTCAAATGAATTTAGTGAATTTCTTATGAAATCAAATAAATTATTTAATTCATTTGAATCTGCAGGCAAAATGATCTCTTTCATAATTAACTTTCAATATTTATTTAAAAATCTTTAATTCAATTTATATCTATATTTTTAATCCATTATAATATATAGTTTTTACAAAAATAATTTTTTTAAAGTTTAATGTTCATTTGGAATAATGAAAAATTGATTAATTTAATGGTTGTGTAAAAAGAAGATGGAAATTTAAAAAAAATCTGAAATCTGGTTTTTAACCAGATTTGGATCAACAATGGTTTTTTCATTAATTTTGGAATTGTTGCCCAGTTTCTGCAAAAATCAATCCTCTTTTTGCAGTGCCAATTTAATTAAGATACTTAAAATAATATTATGAATTTAAAAATTGTTATCACATTCTAAAAAATTCATTCAAATATTATTTCTTTTATAAATTCATTCATTTTAGGTTCCCTATTAACTAAAGTAGGTAATTTTGTAGATGTTATTGTTTTGCCTGGAGATATTTCTTTTTTAAAAAGACTATCCCTATAATCTTTACTCATAATGTAAATTTTATCAAGAACAATGTCTAAATCTTTAATTAAATGTTTCTCCAATATTTTTTTAAATTGAATTTTATTAAAATCTTCATTTTTTGGTTGTAGAATGTAGTTAACCTTATCATTTTCAATAAATACTTGGAAAAAACTTATAAACTCATTAGTATCATCTTCAGTCTTTTTTAAAACATTTGTGAAGTTACTTGCATAAATTTTATTATTTTTACAAATAGCATTTTCACTATATTTACATTCAAACTCTATATTTGGGGTTTTTAAAGTTTTTTCTTTGATAGAAATTAAATCATGAAGATTATAACGATACAAACCAGAATAAGTTGTTATTATTAATTCATAGAATTGATCTTCTTTGACTTCATTTAAAGTTAATGGGTTTTCTCCATCAATTGGCAAAAACTCAAAAAAACATGCAAAAGGAGCTACAGGACCACTTGAAACATTCATTTTAAAAGGAACATTGAATTTTCCTTCACTTGCTCCATATCCCCATTCAAGATAATTAATATCCTTTGGAAGCTCTCTCTTTATATCAAAAGCTGCTCTACCTACACTTGACGATAACCAACATCCTACAGTTTTAAAATTAGGCCATATATCCCTTATTGGAAGTGTTTTTTTATTATTATATATTTTTTTAAGTTCATTTACTCTTTCTTTATTTTTAGGTAGTTTATCTAAAAGAATTTCTTTTAATTTCTCGTCAATATCAACTGAAAGTTGTTTGTATTCCAAATCATTGATCATTTTAAAAGTATTATCTTGAATTTGTTTAAGTAAAAAATTAAAATGTGCTAAATTATTACAGATAACAGCTGTTAAATTTTCATCGGAGAGAGCAAACAAAGCCATTAAATAGTCCTTATCATCATGAGATATATTTGATGCATTTAATAATTCATCTGGTAGAACCATTTTCAAATCAATGTCTTCCCCTTTATTTTCATCACGAGTATTATAATTACTTGCACCTTGTCCTGAAGCAGACATTATAGGAATTCCACCTTCAGTTGAACCATAATTTGAAGAGTTAATTATTCCCAAGATATTTGATTGACCTTTCAAAAATTCTGGAGCTAAAATAGCTAATTGTGTGCTTCTAAGATTCATGACTAAATTCTTAGATAAGACTCCTCTTTTACTCTCTGGAAAATATTTCATTTTACCTGTTGTTCCCGAAGAGACAATAAAAGAATCTGTGTTTCCATTAAAAAGAATATCCTCCTTTCCTAACTTCATTTCTTCAATAAAAGAAGTGTAATCAGAATACTCTGAGATAGGAACAATATTTTGATATTTTTCAATTGAATTAATAGATTCAAAAGAATAAGTTTTACCAAATTCACTATCTTTAGCAAAGTTTAGAATATCAATTAAGACTTCTTTTTGCAGTTTTAAAGGATTATTTAAGAATTCTTGAAAGGCTAAATATAAAGATTCACGATCTAAATCGTTTAACATTTCTGGAATACTCAAATATGTTCTATTTTTAATATATTCCATGTAATTAGTCAAAAAATCAATCCTAATAATATTTTTAGATGTTAAAATTATTTTATAAAAAAAATAATAAGAATAGATTAGTAAAATTATTTATTCATCTTCTTAAATAGTAATGGCATAGTTTTCTTATTAAAGCAATATTTTATTCCTCTTTTTTCAAAGCAAAGAAAAATTTTCTTTGTACCTCATTTAATATAATCCGAGGCGGTTTTAACTGTGCAGAAGAAGTACCTTTCATAACCATAAGATCACGATACAATGCATAGGTTTCATCTTGAAGATAATTCAACTCTATTTCTTGTAAAATATTCTTTTTAATTTTATCTCCAAAGGAAGGATTCATATTTGAAAGTTCATTTTCAATGAAAATTTTCATATCCTCTTTTGAAACATTTTTTGGAATATTTAAAGCTTCCATGAAAAATCTATATCTTGGAGGAGTTGAATCATGATCAGGATATAATGAAAAGTCAACTAAATCAAAGTTAAACTCTTTTTCTAATTTATTAAAAATTTTTATCAAAACAAATTCAGTTGTTTTCTCACCAGTTAAGTTAACAGTTGAATTTAATCTATATAAAAATTGAATAGTGGGCATTTTATTATAAAATCCAGTAACACGAATAATATCTTGCATCCTATATCTATAAAACCCAGATAGATTGGTTATAACAAGTTCATAATCTTTTCCAATTTCTAACTGATCTAAAGTCAATAAATTGTTTAAATCATCATTTACATTTCTAAACTCATAAAAGACACTTTGTGGTACGAGAATAGAATCTGGAGAATTTAAATCAAATGGTACTGAAAAAAGACCTTCAGAAGCAGTTAGTCCAAGTAAAAAATATTTTATATCTTTGTCTAAATATTTTGCTCTTAATTTTTTAGCATAGTTAGCAAAACCACCTGTTCCAACTCCAGCAATAATACTTAATTTAGACCATAAACTACTAACAATTGGTGTATTGAAGCCTTTTTCAAAGATTTTCCTTAATTCTTTTGCTCTCTCTGGCATGGGGCTGATTTTTTCAAGTAAACTTTCTCGAACTTCATTAGACATTTTTATACTTTCATCAATAGTACCTTTTTCAATATCATTAACTAAAAGTTCCCAATCAGATTCTATATATCTCATTATCTCTAATAAAAAGTTTAAAAAAGCCATTGTAATATTAACTATATCTCTATCCATTAATGCGAAGCGAGCATGTAGATATCTTGTATTAGTATCTATTTCTGGAAACATTGCTTCAAATGGTGATGTGTAAATGAGTGGAATAAGATCCTTAAATTGTAACATGGTTTTTGCACTTAAAGCCCCATATGTAGAACCAGATTTTAAAGTTTCAAGAGACATTTCAATTAAGTTAAATGATTTCCCATCAATCCAATCAATACCTATTTTATCAGCAATCAAAGCAAAAGAATAATTAAGACTATAGTCTGACATTATTTTCTGCCCATTTATTGATAAAGGAATTTTTTTAGGATTTCCTAAAGTTCCAGATGATTTAGAAAAATGATCAACTTCATAAGAACATATTAAATTTTTATCTCCCTTTTCACTCATAAGTAATATATATTCAACATAATCATCATATTCTGTTACTGGAACTTTAGATTTAAAATCTTCAATAGATTCAATATCTTTAAAATCATATTTTTTTCCATATACTGTATCTTTATTATCGGCTAAAATATCCATTAAAAATTTTTCATTGTATTTCATAGGATCTTCAGTCATTTTTAAAAGATTTTCATAAATGATTTTACCTTCGCAAATATCTTTAAAATTTTTTTGTCCTGCAGGAGATAATTTTGAAACATCTATATCCATATACACACCTTTAATTTTTTCAAGATAACATACATATTCATATATTATGTTTATATCATGGTTAACATATAATGATTAAATCTTATTTGTATAATACATTCATTCTAAAGTTAAGATGTCAGTAAACCCAGTAGCATCAAAAACTTCCATAATTAAGCTATTAACATTTTTGATAGTCATGGATCCCTGTTTATTCATTACTTTTTGTGTGGCTAATATAACTCTAAGACCAGCACTTGAAATATACTTTAATTCATTAAAATCTAAAATTAATTCCTTTATTTGGAAAAGATCTTTCGTAAGTTCTTCATTAAGAATAGGTGCAGTATTTGTGTCTAATCTTCCATTTAATTTTATGGTCAATTTATTATCATCAAGCGATTTTTGAATTTCCATTTTAATTCCTCAACTATTTTTAACCTAAAAAAATTTAATACTAAAAGTTGTCTAACAAATATTTTTATCAAATATTTTTAAATCTTCTATTTCATAAATGGACAGTGTAAAATTAGCATGGATTTTAAACAGATGATAAGTTTAATGAGATGTATATGGTCTAAATGTTTTTCTGCTAAAATCCAAATTCCAGATTGTGAATTTCCATTCTCTTTTTACAGTGCCCATAAATGCACTATTATAAATAACTTTAAATTAGAATATATAAAATAGATGCTGTCTAAATTTTTACTGATAAAAATATTTTATTATATAATAATAATGATATTATTATGATACAAACAATACCACCAAATAAAAAATATGTTATAGTGGTTTTGATAAAGTTATTAATAAATAAATTTTTTTAAAATAAATAATATTAAAAAATATTAATTTAAAATCATTTATATTAATTAAAATATATTTAAATTATTTAAAATTTAAAATAATAGATTTTTATAAAATAATATTTAAAATTAAATAATTTAGTAAAAAATTTATAATCCAAAATTTAAGAACTTTTCAAAAATTACTATA
>JAITOM010000009.1 GCA_031289975.1 Methanobrevibacter sp.
TGGTACACATCATATAAATGAACAATGGCCTGAATATTGGATAAAAATTTTTAAAGAAAATGGTTTTGAAGTGGTTGACTATATCAGGTGGGAAATTTGGAATAATCCTAATGTTGAATTATGGTATAAACAGAATATTTTCCTTTTTGTCAAAAAAGAAAATTTAAAAGAAATTTTTAAGAAATTACCTGAAAAAAGAAATCAATACTCTATTATTCATCCTGAGTTATATAATTGGTTAAATAAAGTTAATAAAATGCTCGAAAAAAACATGAGAAATATATTAATTGAAAATGATAATTTAATAAAGACAGTGAAAAAGTTAGAAGAACTTAAATTAGACGATGATACTCAGATAGAGGATGAAATAAAAAGAAAAACGAATAGTTAGAACGATTCAATAATAAAAATAAAAATTATTATTTAAAAAAGACTCATGCACACAAAATATTGCAAAATTTTAATTACATAAATTAAAAATAACTATGATTATTTTAGAAGTATTTGCATTACTTACTAGTATTTGCATTACTTACTAGTATTTGCATTACTTACTAGTATTTGCATTACTTACTAATATAATGATATTTATATTTAATTTAATTGATTTTTATAAATTTTATCAAATTTGTCACATATTATAGTTTAGAACCAAATTTTTTGCAATTTAAAAATTTTTTTTAATTTTTATTAAAAAATCCTAATTTTCAAAATTACCTAAAAATTTTATTAATTTATAATTAAATAGTTTATTTTATTTATTTTTTAAAATTAAATATATTTTGAATCATTGAATGTTGTTTCTAAAGGTTTACTAATTATAAATAATAAAAAAGAATCTATTAATTGAATAATAGTTTGAATTTCTATTTTTGAAAAATATGCATTATCATAATCAATCGTTATTGTAAATTGCTCATCTTTTTTTACCCTTATAACAAGCTGATTTTTAAGTGTTAATAATGATTCATCTGGGAAAATAGGAAAAAAAGTAAAAAAATCATTTGATGACTCATCATTCCTAAATTCATATATTAATTTAGGAGAATCTGCTAAATTAAAGAAATTCATTAATTTTTCAGATAAATTATTAGGTTGAATATTTATTCCATCCTTAATGTTTTTATTAGTATAATGTATAATAGATCTTATCGAACTTTTAAAATCAATATCAAAAAATAAAGGAATTTTTCTTCTAAATAAGCCAACTAAGTCGACATATCTACTTTTATCCCTGCCATTAAATGCATATTCTAAAAATAGATTATTTTTATGAAAGAATTTACTTAAAGCTAAAACAGTTGCAGATAAAAAAAGAATATCATGATTAATATTATTTTGTTCACAAAAAAATTTTATATTTTCATTATCACATTTAATTATTGAATAGAAATATTTATCTTCATGATTAAACTTTAATTGTGTTGATAGTAAATAAGAACTTAATGGAAAATTTTTTGTTTTATCTTTAATATAATTTTTCATTTTAATAATTTCATCTTTTCCTGAATCTTCTAAATCAATTGAATAATCTAAATAAGTAAACTCTTTCTTTTTTATTTTTTCATTATTATATACTCTAAAAACATCATTAAAAAAATTTATCAATGACACATAATCAAAAATTATGTGATGAATAGAAAATAAAAGACTTGTTTCATTGTTATAATAATAAATTTCAAAGTTAAATAAAGGAAATTTAAATAAATTGAATGGTTTTATAAATTCTTTATATACTTCTGCAGTAATTTTTTTTTTATAAACTCCTATATTAAAACTATCAGTTTCATTCATTTTTTGACAAACATTATTTTTTTCTATTTGAAAAAATATTTTAATATCTGGATTAAAATGTATAGCCTTAATTAAGCTATCTCTCAATTCAAAAGGATCGATATTTTTATTAAATTTAAAGTAAAAATTTATATTATCTGTTAAAGGAGAACAATTCTCTTGATTTTGCTCAAAATAAGTTAACTGTTGTGGTGTTAAATAATAATATTCTTTATCATTTGTATAACGTTTTAATTTTGGAAGTTCATTTATTTGATTAGAAATATTTCTAATAGAATTATTTACAAACAAATTATTTATTTTCAATTCAATGCCATATTCATTAAATATCTTAGATATAAACCTAATTAATGACAATGATGTGAAACCAATACTAAAAAAACTATTAGTAACTCCAAAATCATCGAAACCTAAAATTTCACTTGCAAAGTTAAATAATTCTTTTTCCAAATCAGTTTCTGGTAGAATAATTTCCTCAATCAACAAATCACTATTTAGTGGATTTGGAAGATCCATGATTTTAATTTTTCCTGAACTCGTTTTTGGAAATTCATCTAAATAAATATAAATCTGAGGAACCATGAAATTAACTAATTTCTTTTTAAGATCATTATGAATATCCTCTTTCAATTTATTTAATTCCTTATCTGTTAATGAATCCTTTGTTGTGAAATATAAAAAAAGGATAGATTCATTATTAATTTTTTTTACAGTAGCCAATGATTTTTTTAATCCAAAAGATTTAGAAATATTATTTTCTATTTCACCTGGTTCTATTCGTATGCCTCTGATGTTTATTTGATCATTAGATCTTCCAATTATTATGTACTCTCCATTTTCATCTCTTTTCGCTAAATCACCAGTTTTTAAGAAACGAGTATTATTTGCTGTTATGAATTTTTCATTTGTAAGTTTTTCATTGTTCC
>JAITOM010000051.1 GCA_031289975.1 Methanobrevibacter sp.
AATTAATTTAATTTATTATAAATAATGATTTATTTTGAGATTATAAAAAATATATTTATTTTAAACATAATTTTTCATTAATAAAATTTTAAATATTGTCATTTTGGAAAAGGTCTTAACTTTTGGATGATAATTTTTTTCATCAAATTATTTACTTTTAAATTTTGGATGATAATTTTTTTCATCAAATTATTTAATTTTAAATTTTGGATGATAATTTTTTTCATCAAATTATTTAATTTTAAATATTAATTTATAAAAATATATAATTTTAAATTTTAAATAATATAAATTTATTTTAATTAATATAAATAATTTTAAATAAACATATTTTAATAATAATTTATTTTTTAAAAAATTATTTATTAAGAACTTTATCAAAACTACTATAATTAAATTAATATTTAAATGTATATTTAATATTGAAGCTTAAAACTATTTAATATTAAATCTTAAAACTCAATTGTATAGAGAGTGTAAACTTTTATGGAGGTTTATCAAAATTTGAGGTTTTCTTTATATATAAAAATCCAAAATTTGCAAAACCTCCATACTTTTTGACACCCTCATTGTATATTCGATTAAAAAATAAAATAGAAAATGTATAACCAATACATTTAAAAAAAAAAAATTAGATAAAAACCATTTGAATCCACACCACCAAATATTATTAAGCTTTTATGAACATGAATACTATTCTATAAATCAGATTAATATCTATAATAACATTGATTAGTATATATTATAAATATTTATTTTCTTTTATTTATATACTTTACTCATGTATACTTATCATTTTAAAATGTATATTCAATATTAAACTTGATTAAGACGATAGTATCGATGCATTAAGATAGTATCGATGCATTAAATTAAAAGTTAATGAAACTATAGTACGAAACAAATTTTTTGCAATTTAAAATTTTTTAATTTTTATTAAAATATCATGATTTTCAAAAATTATTTAATAAATTTTATTAATATAAAAATTAAATAGTTTATTTTAATTATTTATTAAAAATAATGAATTTATTTATTAAAAATAATGAATTTATTTATTAAAAATAATGAATTTAAACTTAATAAATTAAATTTAAGAAAAAATTAAAAACAATGATTTTTGCAAAAAATTTGGTTCTTGATTATATGGTAATTAATGCCATAATTAATTTAATTATTAGAAAACTTTTGCATTAATATATGGGGTATCATGAACGAATATTTAAATGAATTATTATCTAACCTTCTATTATTTGCATGTATTTAGTTATTATATAATTGATGTAAAAAATGTTTGTAATTAATCATTATTTTTAAATATATTATTGTTGAAAATTTATTTCCAACTTATGAGAATTTATTCTCCGACTTATAATTATATAATTTTTGTATATTTAAAAGATAAATCATTCCTGTGTTGGAGAATCTTTGATTTTGTACACTTAGAAAAGCGAACATTTTCTGTATTTAAATAAAAATAGAGCTTAGAACTTCTCCAATTTTATCATGAATAACTAAATCAGCATTTTCATCATAAGAGGTTCTATTTTTATTAATAAAAACTAATTTTTTTCCTTGAAAATAATGAATTAAATTTGCTGCAGGTTGAACTACTAAAGAAGTTCCACCTACAATGAGAACCTCAGCATTAGAAATAAGATCAATAACTAAGTTAAGTGAATTTTGATTTAATGCTTCTTCATATAAAGTAACATCAGGTTTTATTAATCCACCACAAACACAAGTTGGAACTCCATTAGACTCCAATATATAGTTTAAATCATAGAATTTTTTACATTCCATACAATAATTTCTGTACACACTTCCATGAAGTTCAACTAAATTTTTAGATCCAGCTTTCTGATGTAATCCATCTACATTTTGAGTAATAATTCCATTTAATTTCCCTTCTTTTTCTAATTTAGCAAGGGCAAAATGAGCAGGATTAGGTTTAGCATCTTTATAAATTAAGTTATCTTTATAATACTTATAAAACTCATCTGGAAATAATATAAAATAGCTATGAGATAAAATAGTTTCAGGACAATCTCTAAAATCCTTAAAAGTTTTATAAATTCCTTCTTCACTTCTAAAATCAGGAATTCCACTTTCAGTTGATACTCCAGCTCCTCCAAAAAACACTATATTATTGGAATTAGCTATTATTTCTCTTAACTGATCTATCTTTGACATTGCAATCAATAATAAAATAATTAAAAATCTAATAAATATAAATGATTAATGATTTGATGGTATTTCTTTTTTAAACCATTTATCCAAACCTACATTATCAACTTCTTCAAAGTTATTATTTTTTACTAAGTTAATTAAATTTTCTTCATCAAATAATAAATTCATCTTAAGTTTTACTTGGTCTTCAAAAGGAAGGAAGTTAATAAATTTATTTTTATAAAATTTACCAGTTATTCGATTAAGTTCATTTAACGCTTTTTTCTCATTTAATATATTCTCTATATCGTATAAAATATTAATAATAGTGTCATAAGTAAATTCTTTTCTAATTCTAAAAGATGAATAAAAAGGAGTATCATTACGATCATAAATTTCAAAATGAATTGCAAACAAAGTGGATAATAAATAATTTAATTTATCTCCTCCAAAGGAATAAATATATATTTGATTACCATTAATTTCAAAAGGAATCATGCCTTTTCTAAATCCATTTACATTAGCAAGTGATTGTGCATTTTTAACAATATTTTGAGAATTCTCATCAAAATTTTCTAAAAATTTTAGGTAGTCATGTTCATCTGTTAATATATCAAATACTTTTCTTGAAATTAAATAATTCATAGGTGGACCTTCACTATGCCACGAAGGAACATCACCTTTCCTATTATAATCCTTTTTAACATTAACAAGAAATTTTTCATAATTGATATCAAGAACAAACCAATATTTACCTCCAAGAATAAAACTTTCTCCTTTTTTAAGTATTAAAGCAAAAGATGCATCGACTGAACCAACAGTTTTATCTCCTTCTTTAATTTTATACTCAAAATTTGGACAAAAAACTGAAAAAAAATTCATGAAATTATTTTTTCCAAATTTCTTTTCAAAATTGTATCCTAAACTCAAATAATTATCATGATCATCTATAAAACTTAATTCTTCCATGATATTTATCATTCTTATAAATTCAGCTTTAGAAATATCAGAAAAAACATAAGCATCCTTTAATTTTTTAAAAAGATCTTTGTTTATTATTTTTCCATCTTCAAAAACTGAACTTAAAATTTGATGAAAGTATATGTCCTTAGATTTGGTAGGAATTTTAATTTTTTCTATTTTATTTTCTTTTATTAAAGAAATTATGGATAATGTAAAAAAAACTCCCCACAGTGCAGTGATAATAATAGACCTTTGTTTATTTGATCTGCGACCACTACGCCCAATTCTTTGTAAAAAAGAACTGACATTGTTAGGTGGATCAAGTTGTAAAATTATATCAATATCTCCAATATCAATTCCTAACTCTAAAGTATTTGTAGAAATCATAATTCCATTAGGAAAATTTTTGAATTTTACCTCATTTTCTTCTCTAATATTCTTATCTAAAGAAGAATGATGTAAATAAATATATTTAAGCTTCAATTCTTTTTTTAATGCAATATAATATTTTTCAACATCGGCTCTTGATAGAGCAAAAATAAGTATTTTTTTATTAGTATAATTCTTTAAATATTTAGAGAGAATTTTAGGATCATCAAAAGCCTGAGGGTCATTGTAAACTTTATACTGAAATTTTCTATTATTCGAGTCTTTTATGATGTTTACAGGCACTTTATAATTTAACCACTTAGCAACAGATTCAGGATTTCCTACAGTTGCAGATAAACCTATTTTAACAATATCACCATCAATATATTTTGAAATCCTATTTAACAATGAATTTAATTGTATACCTCTATCTGATTCTGCAAAATAATGAATTTCATCTACAACAACATATTTAATATTTTTAAACATTCTTTTTTTATCTTCATCTTTTCTATTCATTAAGATAACTTCTAAAGATTCTGGAGTTATACTTAAAAAATCCGTGGGATTCTTAATGAAAGAATCTTTTTTTGATTTAATAACATCTCCATGCCATTTTGTAGCTGTTAAATGAAAATAATTAGCCCAATTATCAATCCTATTATGCATATCATTAATGAGTGCTTTTAATGGTGCAACATAAAGAACACTCATAGGTTCAAATCTTTTTGTGATAATTTCACTAAAAATAGGAAGTAGTGCGGCTTCAGTTTTACCAGATGCTGTAGGAGCAATAATTAAAGTATCTTCTTTGTCAAGAATAATCGGAATTGCTTTTTCTTGAATAGAATTTAATTTAGTCCACTTTAATCTGTTTACAAGAAAATTGGTAACTTGTTTATTTAAAAGTAAAGAAGCTGAATATTGATTATTGGACATATTATCAAAATAGATATATTATCAAAATTTAAAATTAAAGAAGATATTATATATCAAAATTACCAATCCTCATCATCTTCAAATTCGGTTTCCTTAGAATTAAAAAGGTCTAAAATGGACTCAATATTCTTAAATTCATTTTCATTTTGTTGTACTGTGTCTAAAACAGAGATAAAAGATCTGACAAAAGTTCGAGGATTAACCTTACCACCAGTTAAACCAGCATTGATTTCATGTTTATCCACGATTTGAGGGATAATAGGATCTAATAATTGATTACCATTCCAGTTATAAGATTTTTCATGCATATTTATTAATTTATTTGTCAATTCAATCAAATCTTCTCTTTTCAAACCTTTTAAATCAATGATTGGTTTTCTTAAATCTTTAAATTCAGAATCTAAAACATTCTCAATTCTATTATTCAAAGCTACATATGAAGGAACACCTTTTTTGGGATCATTGAAAAATTCTGGAGTTCCAGCGAATAAAAACAAGGAATTTGAGAATTTTCCTAAACTACAATTATCATACAAATCTCGTATATAATTATAAGCAATATCCCTAAGTTTTTTTGTGTGAAGATTCATGATAAATTCTGCTTCATCAAAAAGAACAACTAAACCAGAATACCCAATAGATTTAATAAATACTGACATTGCTTCTAAAAATTTAAAAGCAGTTTCTTTATTAACATCTCCTTTAACACCAAATTTTCTCTTAATAGTGAAAGGAATATTAGGATCACCTCTTAACCATGCTTGTATATAATTGGCATTAACATTATCTCCTTCATTACTAAATTTATAATAGTTTTCAATTGCTGTTGCAATAGAATTAGCATGAATCCTAACATCTTTTAAATCTTTATTAATTTCTTTTTCAATGAAATCATTTTGTTCTTGAGGATTTGAACTTTCTTCGAATGCCATCATTTTAATATTAGTAATCCATCTATTAATAATATGTTCTAAAGAAATCCCAGTTTTGCATTTAAGAGTGTTAGCAATATTTTTATATATTACATCAATTTTATTAAATGGAATATCATTACTTAAAGTAATCCAAGACACAACAAAGTTCTTTTCCATAGCTATCTCTTCAATGACTTTTAAGAAAAATGATTTTCCAGAACCATACTCTCCATTAATAAATTTAGTATAAGCTTTTCCCTGTTCAATTTTATCTAACAAATTATTAAATTCATTCAATTCATTATCTCTACCAATACAAATGTCCAATACACCCTCAGCTGGAACATTACCACTTTTTAATGCGACTATAATATCTTCATATTCCATAGTATTTCTCCTTATTTTTATATCAATAATCTATAAATGTATATAACAACTCATCAACTTTTAACTTAGTAAAAGTATAATTAACCATATCTTTAATCTAAAATTAATTAATCTAAATTTATATAACTAAAACTCGCTTTTTTCCCTGAACTATCATACAAATGAACAATTTCATCAGGATTCCTAGATGGGATATGTTTAAAACCCAATTCCCAAGCATTCTTTGCATAAAATTCATTAACTTCATCAAAAGTTTTGTCAATCCCATATAGATCTAACATTTTCTTTAAAAGAACTAAAAAACTTTTAATTTCATATTGTTGTCGATTTTCAGTTTTCTTTAAAATATAATGAAGACTTTTAATTGTTTTTACAATAAACTCATCCATATCAAATGATTTTTTTTCAAAATAAGGAGGATATTTTTTAGTTAATGGAACTTCATAATATATTCTTTTAAAGTCTTTTTCACTTATTTCTCTAAATTCTGAAACACAATAATTAGAAGACTTTTCGTCATCTTCAATGAAATCCAATTCTTTTGCAATATCTCTTACAATAATAGGTTGAGAAAAGTACTTAATTCCTTTTAAACGAAGTTTAGTTGGAGATTTAAAGCGATTATATAGTGGAGTTTCATCACTAATAATTTCATCAACCATTGTATATGCAATGAAATCAATAGTATTATTAAAAGTTGTGAAAATAATTATCTTATCATTTGGAGCTAAATCTTTTATAGTCCTTGCTCTATTACTTACAGCACCTAAATATTTTTTAGAATTTAATTTTTTTAATAAATCAAAAGGAAACTTATGTATCCAAAATTTTATATCCTTGTTATCCTTTTTATTAATTAATACTTCTTGTTTTATATAATGCCCCCATATATTATATAAATATCATTTATATAAATATTATATTTAATATCATATAAATACATTACAATCAATTCATACATAATCATAATGGAAAAGTTCTTCATAATAGAAAAGTTCTTCATAATAGAAAAGTTCTTCATAATAGAAAAGTTCTTAAATTTTAAAATGGTAAATTTTTTTATTAAGTTATAGTCATTTTGGAAAAGTTCTTAAATTTTGGATGATAACCTTTTTTATTAAATTATTTAATTTCAAATATTAATTTATAAAAATCTATAATTTTAAATTTTAAATGATATAAATTTATTTTAATTAATATAAATAATTTTAAATAAATATTTTTTAATAATATTTTTTAATAATATTTTTTAATAATATTTTTTAATAATATTTATTTTTAAAAAAATTATTTATTAAGAACTTTATCAAAACCACTATAATTGAAATATTTAAAAATAAAATATTTAAAAATAGATGATTAATTACAAACATTTTTTACATCTATTATAATATAAATACATTTTGATAAATAGAGGGTGTAAACTTTTATGGAGGTTTAGATGTATGGGTTTGTTTCTAACTCTTTTTTAATATACTCTCTTGTTTTCTCCATTTTAGAATTATCCACAGGATTTTTTGTCATGTT
>JAITOM010000144.1 GCA_031289975.1 Methanobrevibacter sp.
CCTACAGTTATCTTTTTCATTGTCTGTAATGAATTCAACATCTTTTTCAAAGTATTCTAAAAATCCTAAGATTGTTCGAATACCCGTTTCTTCATTAAGAACTATTCTTCCTTTTCTAAGTTAACTTTAAAGTCATTACCACAAGCTTTATATGCTGGATTACCTAATTTTGTACTAAGAGATTGGTTTTTATTTTTCATGAAATTAAATATAATCTCTTATATTTATAAATTTTGTGTTTTTATTATCAAATTTCATGTTATGATATCCCGAATATTATGCGATAATTTTTTGATGCTCAGATGCAACATCAGTTTGATTTTTCACAGCCCCGTGTTTGAGGTTTGCATAAAACTTAGAAAATGAGTGCTTTGAAATCTCTTAAATTGACAACATTAGGTTCTAAATACAGAATTTTAAATATTATGAAAATTAAAAAAGTTTATAAACTGTAGAATGAGAAAATTATAATAAAACAAATCATAGTCTAAATAATCCAATGATACTAAAATAGTTTAATTTTATAGGAGTAATTTTAATGAGTGAAGAAAAATTTATAGCTTATAAAATGAAGGTATCTCTTGAAGGAAATAGGAGAGGTGTTAATAGAACAATTAGAATTGCAGGTGATCGTACTTTTGATGATTTAAATGCTTTAATCAATCATGCTCTTGATTTTGATAATGATCATCTTTATTCATTTAGCTTTAATAGAAAAGAGCTTTATAGTGATAATAGTTATCAACTATTGATTAAAGAAGATTTTTGGGCAAAACCTAATTCATCTAATACTCCTCTTAAAGATGTTATTGGTCATGAAAAACAGAAAATGTATTATGTTTTCGATTTTGGTGATAGTTGGCATTTTGAAATTTTAATTCAAAAAATTGAGGAAGTTGATGAAATAATCAAATCTGAAGTTTTAAAGTCTGTGGGTGTGGTTAACCAGTATCCTGAGTGGGATAAAGATGAAGATTATAACACTTTTGTTGAAGATGAGGAATGGGACGAAGATTGAATTGTGTGGGATCTAAATATGGATAAGAATGAAGATTTGAGTGAAGATGATTTATTTGATTATGAAGCATTATCCCTTTTAATGTATAATCTCTTGGAAAAATATTTAGATAAAGAAAAGCTTTCAAATAAGGAAAAAAAATACATCGATCATTTTTTTGATGATAAGGCCAAGATTATTCGTGATTGTAATGAGAAATATGGGGAGGAAAACTTTCAAAATATCATCGATGAGTTAAATGATGATTTATCAGTTCCAACTGAAGAGAATCTTAAGCTCATTGTATCTGAATTAGTTACATTATATGAAAAAAAAGAATTTGAAGATAATGAATTTCATAAATTAGATGAATACCTTCATGAAAATAACTTTTTTGAAAAAAATAAAGAATTGAAAAAGGAATTAAGAAATAAGAATTATTATTCACTTATAAAAGATAAAAATCTTAGAAAGTCAATTAGAAACTTAAGATTTATAGATGAACTTATTATAGAGGACTTCTTTATAGATAGAGAAGATTTAAAAATAATTATCAAATGTTTAGAAATTGAAGATTCTGAGCTTAACATAGTATTAAATAAAATACATGATGATTCAAAGTCAATACTTGGAAATACTTATTTACTTTATGCTTCTTTGTTAATTTATGATTTGTGTATTGATTTAATTCCGTTTAATGAATATTATGAAAATTTTTCTGAAGAAGACATATATCAATTTTATGATGAGGATGAAGCAAATGAAGATAATAATCTCAGTGAAGAGGTTCTTAAGTATAGTTCAATAGAGCAGGATTTCATAATAACAACAAATAAATTCGTAGAAATATTAGATGAATATTATGAACTTTTTCAAAAAAATATTATAAAAAACATTCATAATTTGAAACTTATAAGATTAATGTTACTTCATAAGGAAAAAGATGTTAATGATATAGATAAAATAAGTGAACCAACAACAAATATTCTTATTTTACATGAATTTATTAATGAAGATATACATAAGGCATTATATAAGCTTAAGGATGTGTATATATCCAACGAAGAATTTAGAGACCTTAAAAATGAAAACATGAAAAACCAGTACAATCATGTTAGGGACTGTGTTGTTTTATTAGAATCAGATATAGGTAAATTTAGAAGAATATTAGAAAATTTTTCACTCCAATAGCATTTGATTTGAATTATAAGCATTTGATTTGAATTATATATTTCACTAATTTAAGAGGGTGTCGAAAAGTGTGGAGGTTTTGAAAAATTTTGGATTATTCACATATGGAAAGGGTCTCAAATTTTGATAAACCTCCACAAAAGTTTACACCATTATAATAAGAAAAAATATTTAAATAATGATTTTGTTAAAATAATATTATAAAGAGGAATTATAAAATCTGCAGGAAAATATGGTAGTGTAAAATTATAGTGGTTTTGATAAAATTCTTAATAAATATAGTGGAAAAAATAATTTTTGTAATTAATATTTTATTTTTAAAATATTTTATTTTTAAAAATTTTAATTAATATAGTATATGAAATAATGTTTTTAAGTAATGTAATTTTTTAAATTGTATTATAAATATTAAATTTTTAATTAAAAGAATTATAATTATTGTTTTTAAAAATAAAAAATAAAAATTATTATTTAAATAATTAAATTAATATTAATTGAAATTTTTAAAAATAAGATATTTAAAAATAAGATATTTAAAAATAATGATTACTTACAAACATTTTTTACATCACTATATTTTATTAATTTTTTAAATTATAAATTTTATTATTTTATTTTTAAAAATAAGAATTATAATCTTTTCAATTAGAAAATTAATAATCAAAATTCATTTTTAAAAACTTCATTATTGAACTTGTTCAATTAGAAACGGAAAATCTTTGATTTTCTTAAGTTATCTTCGATAACAAATCTTTGATTTTCTTTAGTGAAATTTTTTATTTCACTTAGAAAAACGAAGTTTTTCTTTAACTTACAAACATTTTTTAATCCACTATAACTTTTTTAAAAATAAATATTATTAAAAAATAACAAAAATCAAAGATTTTCTAACTTATAAAATCAAAGATTTTATAAATAACAAAAATTAGAAATTTTTGACTTATAAAATCATAGATTTTATAAATATTAATTTAAATTATTTATATTAATTAAAATATACTCATATTATTTAAAATTTAAAATTATAGATTTTTATAAAGTAATATTAAAAATTAAATAATTTAATAAAAAAATTTTTCATCCAAAATTTAAGAACTTTCCCAAAATGACCGTAGTAAATAAAAGAGAGGTATTATATTATGAAAGCTGAAAAAATAAGGACAAGTATTTTATTAGATAAACAAATATTTCAAGAAATAAAACATTTAGCAATTGATAAAAAAACCACTCAATACAGTATAATAGAGAATTATGTAAAAAAAGGTTTATATAAGGAATATGATTGTGAAGAATACACTGTAGAAGAAGAGGAAGAATTAATAAAAGACATAAAAAAAGTAGAACAAGAAATAGCTAATGGTGAATTTATAAAACTTACCAGTGATGAGTTTGATGACAGATATGGATGAATATAAATTAATAATATCTAAAAATCTGGATAAATATTTACTTAAATTATCAAAAAAGGATCAAAATTATCATGATATTATAAAAGAAGCTAAAGATGAAATTAAACATAATCCTTATAATTCTAAGAATTTAACATGTAAATTACAAGATTATAGGCGAGTCAGAAAAGGAGATTATAGGATAATATTCAGGATAGATAAAACAATATAAAAAGTATTAATAATAAAAAAAGGAATATAATAACTAAGATATTAAAAACAACTATTGAAGACAGTAAAATAGGTTGATCTATCTGAACAAAACATCTGATGCAATCCCCCTGCTTTAGCTGGGAGTTAATCAGATTCTGTGATACAAATAATTTCAGCTTTTGTGACCGAAATATATATATATATATATATATATATAGTAGTAATTACATACTAAGTATATGGATTTGGAAAGTACCACAAATGCAGTATATTCTCTTAATTATCATTTGATTTTTGTTGTTAAGTATCGTAGAAAAGTGTTAACA
>JAITOM010000152.1 GCA_031289975.1 Methanobrevibacter sp.
GGTTTGCAATTGTTTAAATCGCCCCTGGGTAATGGGTTAAAAGCTTTGAGAGAAGGAACTCCACAATATGAGTTCTAATCAACAAGAATCCCCTGTCTTTAGACAGGGCGAGTATCAATTAAATTGTATCTATAATATGCATAATACCAGTTATAATGGTGATATTTATAATGGGGTTTATGTTACAAGCCATTATCACTTAGGTGGACCTGATACTTTTGTGATATAAAACTTATAAATTGAGGTTAAAAAATGGAAGTATTCGATGGTAAATACTAATAGTACTGCTAAAGTATGGGTTCATAGTTATGGTCATGGTGCTGTAGGTAGTCCTGCTCATTGGACGAGCCCTAATGATATTAGTTTTAATGATAATGCTTGGCTACTATCTTATTTACCAAGTTATGAAATTGCATTCAATTCACTTCATTATAGTGGTTTTGATAAAGTTCTTAATAAATAAACTTTTTTAAAAATAAATATTATTAAAAAATATTAATTTAAAATCATTTATATTATTTAAATTATTTAAAATTTACAATTATTGATTTTTATAAAGTAATATTAAAAATTAAATAATTTAATAAAAAAATTTTCATCCAAAATTTAAGAACTTTTCCAAAATGACTAATATATATTCAGTAAATATACTTCTCTCTATTCTCCTTGCTAAATTTCTTTATTTAAAACTGGGCAACAATTCCAAAATTAATGAAAAAACCATTGTTTTTTCTATGTTTATGCATGACTACATATATATGGGACATAACTTTTATATCAATTTATAGCATGAAAAAATAATTGTTGCCCAGTTTCATATAATGCCAATTTTAATTTAATGTTAACTAATTTAATTAATAGTTAAGTTAATATATATTATATTGTTTTTTTTAATTTATATTTTTTTTAATTATAGTGATGTAAAAAATGATTGTAATTAATCATTTTATTTTTAAATATCTTTCTATTTTTAAATATATTAATTTAAAATTCTTTATATTAATTAAAATAAATTTATATTATTTAAACTTTAAAATTATAGGTTTTTATAAATATATATTTAAAATTAAATAATTTAATAAATAAAATTATCATTCAAAATTTAAGAACTTTTCAATAAGGACTATAATAAAATAAGGACTATAATAATAATTATAATTTCTTTAATTAAAACTTTAACATTTATATTGTAATTTAAAAAATTTCATTATTGAACTTGTTCAATTAGAAACGAAAAATCTTAGATTTTCCTAAGTTATCTTCGATAACAAATCTTTGATTTTCTTCAGTGAAATTTTTTATTTCACTTAGAAAAACGAAGCTTTTCTTCACTTGCAAACATTACTTCATGCACTACAGTTTTAAATATTTATCAATAATTTTATTACCATCTAAAAATGCTAAGTCATGTTCTTTAGCATAATTTTCAGCACTTTCTAATGATCGTGATTCTTTTGTTTTCCCATCCATCATTTCACAAACTACTGTGACTGGAGTTATACCAGCCATTTCTGCTAAGGATAAACTAAGTTCTGTATGACCTTGTCGTTTTTTAAGTAAATCATTTGCACCCCTTAACAATGAAACATGCCCTGGAGAGCGAAATTCATTTCCAAATTGGTCGAATTTTTCTTCTTTGCATAATTTTGCTATACTACTTATGGTTAGAGCCCTATCATTATCAGTTATTCCTGTAAATGTTTTTCTATTGTTTACCCAAAGAGAAAAAGATGAATATTCATCGTAAGGTATATCATTAGGAATTAATTTGCCTAAAATAGGGAATTTATCTTTTGCAACTTCCATAATCTCACTCATAAAAGGTAAACCAAGTTTATCACATAAATTAGGATGAAGACAAGTACAAATAAGTCCTCCAGCATCTTCTCTCATTGTAGCTACACGAGAGCCATTAACAAATTCTGCACCAATTATCATATCAATTTCACTTTCTCTTTCATCATCATCATAGACTAAAACAAATTCACCTTTTTTAAGCCCATCAATTCCTTTGTTTAACATTTTTTCACCATTAAAAAGTTTTTAATATTATATTTTACATTTTTTAAACTGCAGTTATTTAATAAAATTATAATTTCATGTTTTAGATTATGGTAGCTATTCATCTTTTAAAAATCATACACTGTGATTTTAACTTCATCTCCATCTTTTAGGTCAAATTTGGTTCTTAAATTTTTTTCAGATATAAATTCAATCTCATTTTCTTTATGAGTGGTTTTATCAGGGAATAAAATAGCTCCATGGACACTATCTTCTAAAATAGCTTTAACAAATTTCACACTACCATGTTCACTGTCACTACCAATTTTTTTTTCAGCTTCTTCTTTAATTTTTTTTATATCATCAATATATTTATTATTTAAAGCAATATTCAAAGTTCCTGGATAAGGTGTGAATCCACATTTTTGATTAATATTTTCTTTATAATACTTATCAGATAAAAAAACACATCCTTTTGCATATCCACTTATTACTTTTCCATTTAAATCCATAATATCTACCAATTAATTACAGTATTTAGATAATTATTTAAGATAAAATAATTTCTTTAATAAACATTATTCTTATACTAATGTATTTTTAACATGCATAGTATATTTGTTATTTATATATTTAATATCTAATATCTATTTTAACTATTAGTATAAACCTTAAAGTCTGAAAATAGAGAAAAACTTCTTTTCTAAGTTTAAAAATAAAAAATTTTCAAAATATAGTGATGTAAAAAATGTTTGTAAGTAATCATTATTTTTAAATATCTTATTTTTATAAATTTTAAATTAATATTAAATTAATTTTTTAAATAATAATTTTTATTTATTTATTTTT
>JAITOM010000160.1 GCA_031289975.1 Methanobrevibacter sp.
TAAATAAATAAAAATTATTATTTAAAAAATTAATTTAATATTAATTTGAAATTTATAAAAATAAGATGTTTAAAAATAATGATTAATTACAAACATTTTTTACATCACTATAATATTAAGTTTTTAACCATTACTAAACAAATAAAAGTGATTATTAATTTAGTTTAAAAATTTTATATTTTTAAACTTAGAAAAGCAAAGCTTTTCTTTATTTTTCTTTATTGAAATTTTTTATTTCAATTAGAAAATCTGAAAGCTTTTCTTTACTTACAAACATTATTTCATATAATGTAATCGAAATTTTAGTATTTACTTATTAAAATGTTGGTAACCTTTTAAATCAATTTCTTTAATTTTTCCATTGATTAATGAGACTTGGATTTTATTGGATTTATTAACCTCTCCAATAATATAATATTTCTTATCTTTGAAATATTCTTTAAATTCATTAATTTTATTTGAATCTATAGTAAACAATAGTTCAAAATCTTCTCCGAAATTGAATATTAGATCTTGATAATCTTTATTTAATAAAATAGCTATTTTTTTTATGGTATCTATGAATGGGATTTTATCCTCATAGATCATAAATCCTAAGTCCTCAGAGTTTCCTCTATTATATTTAATTGAAGAATTATGTATTTGATGTAGTTCTATACTTAATCCATCTGTAATATCTGTTGCAGAGGTAACTGTTTTAGATCTTTTCAACATGATTCCTTCTTTAACTTTAGCCATAGGGGATAGTATTTTTGAAATTGATGTATCAATAAATTCTGAGTTTATATCGTTATCCATTAATAACCTTTTTGTTTTTTCAAGACCTTGATTTAAAATCTCAAAACCAATAGCTGATAAGCCAATTTCACCAGAAATAGCTATTAAATCATTGTTTTTAAATCCATACTGCATTAAAACATTTTCATCATCACTTATTCCAATCCCAGTTCCTGAAATTATAAGTTCATCACCTTCATTTGTGTCTCCACCGAGTAGTGGAGAATTATAAAACTGGCAAGCTTCAATAATACCATCCAATAAATTATCATATTCATTGATAGGAAGATTTTTAGGAAGAGCAAGAGAAATTAAAATACCAACTGGATAAGCACCCATTCCAGCAATATCACTTAAGTTTACTGTAACCGCTTTAAATCCTCTTTGGTAATATGTCATTTCTTTAGGAAAATGATGTTTTTCAATTAGCATATCACTACTAAGCACTAAAAACTTATTACCAATAGCTATTATTCCAGCATCGTCTCCAATATGAGATTTTAAAGAGTTTTTATCAAAATATTTGGTTTGAAAACTTTCTGATTTTTTAATAATCATTTCTATAAGTTTTCTTTCACCAAGATCCCCAATTAAATCTTTATTAGTCATGAAAAAATAGTCTCAAATTATAATAATATTTATTTAATTATTTCTGCATCTACACGCTGTTTAATAATATCAATAAGTAAAGGATCGGATCCAATAGGGTCAAGATATATAATCTTTCCATTAAACTCCATTTCTATATCTTCATGATCATGGGAATGGTCATGACCATGATGATGACTATGCTCAATATCTTTAACATCTGTTGAAAGTTTTAAAATTTTAGGAATATCTCTTTTTGTATGCATTCCAGGAGCTATGAAAACAGGGACAACAATTAAATTCTTGAAATTATTATTTTTTAAAAATTCGTTAATCGCAACAGGAATACTTGGACTTGTAAGCTCCATAAATCCTAAGGTTACTTTATAATTGGTTTCATCTTTAAACATTCTTAGAAGTTCATTAATAAATTCACTATTATAATTTAAACGACTTCCATGACTAATAAGTATAATTCCAGTGTTTTCATGATCTAAAGTATCTGGATCCGTAAATATTTCATCAACTTTATTTTTTACTATTTGAAGAATAAGAGGATCTGGACCTATACAATCAAGTAAAACTATTTCCCCATCAAAATCAAGACTATTAATATGGTTTAAATAGTGATTTTCAGGATATTCACCATCTAAAAATCTTGGATCAAGTTCTTTTTTTTCCATACCCAACATTAAAGGTATATCAACCAAGGTATGAATACCAGCTGCCAAAAATATAGGTATAGCTATTATTTTATCAACAGACTTTAAGGAAAGATTGTGTACTGCTTGTGAAATTGTAGGTTCTGAAACTTTCATATATCCTATCTCAACAGGAAAATCACTTAATTTTTTAAACTTCTCAACCATTTCAGTAAACACTACATTTGCAAAAGGAAGGGTGCTACCATGACTAATTAAAATTATTCCCACATTATTTGCTGATTTTGAATTTAAATCCATAAGAGATTACTCCGTTTTCTCCATCTTCTCTGATTTTTCTAAAAACCATTTCTACTTGGTCACCAATTTCAATAGTATTAATATCAGCATCGACAATTTGTGATGTTAGTTTAGCACCTTCATCTAATTCTATAATAGCTACAGGATAAGGAGCTATTGTTTTAAAATCCTCTGTTGATGTACGGACAATAGAAAAACTATGAATTTTTCCTGTTCCCTTAAATTGAATACTTTCTAATTTTCCATTTCTTCTACATTCAGGACAAATAACTCTTGGAGGAAAGTAAACCTTACCACAAGTTGTGCATTTTGTACCAATAAGATTATATCTCTGTGGAATATGACGCCAATTTCGTATGATATCAGACATTTATTCATCTCCTAACATGATAAATATAAATTAAATAAGTTCTATAATTTTTATAAATAATTTTTTATAGTTTCATAATTTTTATTTTTTATTAGTTTTATATATAATTTTTATAATATTTTTGATGGTTTTGATAAAGTTTTTAAGGCACTGTAAAAAGAGGATGAATTTTTACATTTGAAAAATTAAGAAAATCAAAGACAAACTTTTAAAACGAGAAATTGGAGAGTTCTCTAAATTTCTTTCAGAAATAAACGGAAAATCAAAGATTTTCCTAAGTTGTCTTCGACAACAAAAGTTTACAATTTTATTTTTTTAGTCAATTTTTTTCTAAAAAATTGAATCATTTTTTTTTTTTTTTAATCATGATACCGATATTCTTTTCCAATTGTATATATTCCCAAAAATATCTCCACCATGAGGTTGTAATGTAGTGGTTTCAGTAGAAATATCTAAACTGTTATCAATAAAATAAGAATGATCAATAGCTACTAACCATAACCATGCTGCATCGCCTTTAGGTGAAATACCAGTACTACCATCCCAAGAAACTTTTCTCCAATCATCGTATGATGAATTAACATCTAAATTATTGGTTGCTATTTCAATATAGTTATCTACTTTGGAATTATTGTATCCTGAGGGATTGTCATAAGCATGTCCAATTAATTTACTACTGTATAATTTAGAAATGACGGTTGGATCTACTCCACCAAATCCCCAAATAACAGCTTGAGAATTTTTAAAGTTTTCAATATCATTCCAACTTTTACCAACAGGTTTTATTTCAATACCTAATTTTTTAGCTTCTTCAGATACACTAATAGCTAATGTCTGTCTATCTTGGTCATTTGAAAGATAATAGAGTTCAAAAGATGCTTTCAAACCATTTTTTTCTCTTATTCCATCACTTCCAACTTTCCAACCACCATCCTCAAGTATTTGTTTAGCATCATCAACTTTCCCATCTTCAATTGTTGCATCAGGATTAAACCATGGCAATGTAGAAGACACTCCATCAAATGATTTTAAACCACCTCCATTTAGTGGACCATCAATAAGTTTTTGTCTATCTATTCCATAATTCAATGCTTTTCTAATTGCAATATCAGAAGTTACATTATTTCCTATTCTATGCCCTTCTAAGGTTTTTGTTCCGTTATCTGGAATATAAGGTAAGGATATTCCTCTTGTATCAATTGAATGTAGCAGTGTCATAGTCATATTATTTACTTTTTCTTTTGTAAATGATAATGGTACTTCAGCAATATCTACTTCTCCTTTCTTAGCAGAAGCAAATGCTGTATCATCTTTTAAAAATATCATGGTTAATTTTTTAAATGCTGGTTTTATACCATAATAATTATCATTTAATGCAAAAATAGCTTGTTGTCCTTCATCCCATTGAACCAATTTATATGGTCCTGAACCAATAGGTTTTTTTCCATAGGTTTGGTTGTTATAACTTGCTTCTGGAATAATTCCAATATAACATAATTTGTTAATAAATGTAGAATCTACTTCATTTAATTTAAATTCAACAATTGTACTATTTATAATATTTGAAGAATTCATATTACTTAAATCCATATCAGATGCTCCTACTTCTTTTAATTTATTGTATGTAAATGCAACATCTTCAGCTGTTAAACTTGAATTATCACTAAATTTAACATTATCTCTAATTGTTACATCATAAGTTAACCCATCAGGATTTACAGTATAACTTGTGGCTAAATCATTATTGAGGTTCATTTGATTATCTCTTTTAAATAAGGTACTTTGTATTAATGGTTCAGCATAATAATTCCATCCATATACGGGATCAAAACCAGTTTTAGGCTCACCTCCATGAGTTCCTACTGCAACCACTAATTCATCTGGACTTTTTTTCACTCCACTTCCACCTAAAAGGAATATAGCTATTATTCCAATTATTGATACAGTACCAATAATACTTACCAAATATTTTTTATTCATCTATTCTCCCCCATTTTTAATTTCAATCCAAGTTTAAAAAAATAATTTTCTTAAGTTGACATCATTGAGAAAATAATGCCATTTCCAGTAAAAAACACTAAAAACAGTGTTAAATATACCCACATCCCCAATATATTCATAACACTCATATATAGACATCTGAGTTGAAAAAATATCTAAAATTAAGTTAACTACATCCATTTTTGATACCGAAAATTTTATTTATATTAATTAAGATATATTTATATTAATGAGTCTTTTGTAAAATTAAATTTTTCATGTTAAAATTTGAGTTGGAATTTCATGAAAATTTTATTTTAATTAAAGTTGTTAATTATTGAATTATAATAATTATAAAAATTATTTTTTTAAATAAATATATTCTACAAATTATTTTTTTAAATAAATATATTATAATAATTAATATTAAAAAATATAAAACTTAATTTATATTTAAACAAATATTTCATCATATAGTACTTCCAAAATATTTATTTAAAAGTTAAAATATTTATTTAAAAGTTAAAATATTTATTTAAGAGTTAAAATATTTATTTAAAAGTTGAATATATATAAAAATAAATTTACAAAACACTATAATCTATAAATTAAAAATTTTAATGAATTTTATATTTATAGTGGTTTTGATAAAGTTCTTAATAAATAACTTTTTTAAA
>JAITOM010000211.1 GCA_031289975.1 Methanobrevibacter sp.
ATGGAAATATCTAATTAACTATAAGTATCCATATAGTTAAGGGCTAGAGAAAGAATGACAAGGCTAACGATAAGTGAACAATTATAAGCATCGTTATTATAAGCAATAGGTGGGATACACCGCCCTTTTTTTAGGTTACTATTGTCTTGCAAATAGGAAATAAGTAGTCGGAACATACTTAATAGTTCACAACCCATATATTTGTCGATGTAGTGATTGAGCCTAAATCATTCGTATCTGAGAAGAGATTAACATAATAAGCCTCAAGAAGTCCTTAAAAAAAAACAGATATTATTCTGTTCTTGTTTTTTTAGGTAGGTTTGATTGTAAATGATAACTAATACTCTTCTGGAGGTAGAGGATATTGAAGTAATCGAATGCCGTTATTAATCGAAAGGTAGCAGGAAATCGAAGAATATAATGACTGTGAACAGATACCATTCCTTGTGAGTGGAATAGAAATATTGCTGAATTTCAATTGGTGTATAACATGTTTATATAAAACGAAAAGTAAATTTATTAAAAGGATGGTGGTCAGAATATGAATACTTCAAATATTTTGAAGTCCTCAACCCCATAAACTACTATTCGGTCCCCATACACTACTATTTGGTCTGATATCCCTTGGATTGAGATTGAAAAGTATGTAGATAAGTTACAAAAGCGGATATATCGTGGATATGCTTGAGCGGCTTGTCATGAAAGTGACACGAACCGTTCTTAGGAGAGGTTAGGAGGGAAACCTCCTAATTTTATCCAATAACTTTTCAAATATAGTCATCGTGGAAAAGTTCTTAAATTTTGAATGATAATTTTTTTATTAAATTATTTAATTTTAAATATCACTTTATAAAAATTGGCACTGTAAAATTAGCATGGATTTTTACAATTGAAAATTGAAAACAGACGATAAAAGTTTAATGACATGTATATGAACTTAATGCTTTTATGCTAAAATCCAAATTCCAAATTGTGAATTTCCATCCTCTTTTTACAGTGCCTAAAAATTTATAATTTTAAATTTTAAATAATATAAATTTATTTTAATAATTATTTATTTTAATAATTATTTATTTTAATAATTATTTATTTTAATAGTTATTTATTTTAATAATTATTTATTTATAAAAAAATTATTTATTAAGAACTTTATCAAAACTACTATAAAAAGAAATAAAAATTATTTTTAATTACAAATGTTTAATTGAATTTTGTAAAATTAATATATAAATAAAAGAAAATAATTTTACAGAACACTATAATCTGAAGTTCTTAAAATAAGATATTTAAAAATATGATCTACTCAAGTGAATCTGTTTGGTTTTCTCCAGCCACTGCACTGAGTTGAATTAAGTATTATCATTAAGTTTAAAATTCATCTATGACTTAAAAAATAGAAAATTTTTTTGAAGTCATAGTATTCTTTTTGTCTTTAAGATAAAAAAAGGAAAAAAATAAAATATATTTACTCTGTTGCATTAGCATCTAATTCTGCAACTAATTTAGCAAGAACAGGATCAGAGTTTATTTGATGAGCATCTAAAGTTAAATCAGTTTTGTTTAATCCCATAGCTAATCCATAAAGTTGAGCTAAATGGAAAACAGGAATTTGATAATTGGTACCATACTTTTGATTAACTTCAACTTGACCTACATCAAATTGCATGTGACAGAATGGACAAATTTCAACTATAGCATCAACATCAGCATCGGTCATGTTGTCAAGTTTTTCTTTGGTGATACTTAAAGTAACATCTTTATCTCTTGCTCTTAATCCACCACCAGCACCACAACACAACATTTTATCTTTATATGGAACAGACCTTGCACCAGTAACTTCAACAAGTTCATCTAAAATTTGTGGTCTTTCAGCATTGTCAATATCAATCTCTGCAGTTGGTTTTAAAAAGTGGCAACCATAGTGAACAGCAATATCTAAGTTTAATTGTTTTTCTACTAATTCACCTAATTTATCAAGACCAACTGAGTTATATAAAACTTCAGCAAAGTGTCTAACATTAATAGAGCCATTATATTCTTTGCCAACTTCAGATAAAACTTCATTTATCTCATCTTTAAGTGTTGCATCATGTTGTAGTTCTTCATTAGCTTCAAATAATGAACCAAAACATCCATTACATTCAGTCATTAAATCAGAACCCATTTCTTCAGCAATAGCTATGTTACGAGCAGCTATTGAAAGCCAGGTTTTTTTATCAAATGAACCAAAAACGCCAGGAGCAGGACAACAGGATGCTCCATGCATATCATTAATGGTAAAATCTAATTTATCAAATAAAATTCTTGTTGCTTTTTCAATTCCAGGATATCGGTTGTTCATAATACAACCTAAGAAGTATGCAATTTCCATTTTAAAATCTCCTTAAAATTATTCCACTAATTCATTGGTTTCCATATTGTAACCAATTAATTTATCAAATCCAGTTGCTTTACAAATAGTTCTTATATCTTCTAATGCTTTTGCTTCAGAATGAGTTGTTGGTGGTAATTCAGATAACCCAACCTTTTTCCTTAACACTTTAGTAGCATCATTGATTGGTACACCATGTCCAGTTTTTATAACAAATGAACCAGTTGCTCTATGAGCAGGAGCCATAAATCCAGCTTTAGCAGCTTCATTACGTGCTAATTTAATAATTTCAACTATTTTAACACTTCTTGGGCATCTTTCTTGGCAAGTATAACAGGTTGTACACATCCATAATGCTGGGTCAGAGATTACATCATCTTTTAATCCCATTAAACACTTTCGAACAATTTGCCTTACTTTATAAGGAGTTCTTCTTCCTGAAGGACATCCTCCACTACATGTACCGCATTGAAAACAATGTTCTACACTATCAATACCTGCATCAACAAACAGTTGTGTAAACTCTTTGTTAACACTTTCAGGTCTAATTACCAAATTTTCTTCTAATAAAGTCATATTATCTCCTTTTTTATCTTTTTCTTCTGAAACTTTAGTTTTTTCTTCAACAGCTACAGCAACTTCATCTTTAGAATCTTTTTTTAAAGTTGATTTTTCATTTTCAACTTTAAATTTTTCTTTTTTAACAGTCTCCACTTCAGATATTTCTTCTTTTTTAATAGTTTCCTTTTTAGCAGGTCTATCAATTGAAGAGTTTTTCTCTTTAGTAGTTCCTGTTTCAACAGAATTCTCTTTTTCAACAGTTTTCTGCTTTTTAGACTCTGTTTTAATGGACTCTTTAGATTTAGGTGTTGTAGAATTTTTAGTAACAGAAGAACCAGTATTTTCTTCTGTAATTTCATCTGTGGAAGAACGTTTATCTTTAGAATTAATATCTATTTTAACAGGTGCTTCCTTAACAGATTCATTCTTAATTACATCCTGATTGTCTCCTTTAAAGAGAGATTTTAGATATTTAATTAAAGACATTTTTATCACACCTTTGAAATTAATGGTATAACCCTTAATTTCATATTAATTAGTTTTGAATGTGTAGTATATAAAGGTTACTAAAATTTTGATTTCTGTAACCTTTTAGGCACCACATAAATATATCTTAAAATAGCTTCATATTTTAATTTAATTCATTAATTAAGATATAAATGAAGAATTTTAATAAAATATTAAATTATTAGATAATTAAATTTTTATAAGTTTATAAACATGATCATTTTTTCTTATTTTATTTTTAATAGCTATTGCTACATTTTTACCCTTCTCTACTTTTTTAATAGCTTTGCCATTAATTTCCATTGATTCAACTATCTGATTAATAGAACCCGTCGCATTTCCTTGAATTATTATTTCATCAAATAAATTTAAATTATCCCATAACTGAATTTCAGCAACTTTAATTTTGTTATAATAATTAACAACTTTTCCAATATCTTTTTTCCTATAAATTGCATCGTTATCCTTGCTAATTCCGTAAGGTTGATTAAAATAGAATCCAGTATCAAAACCACGATGGAAAACTTTTTTTAAATCTGATAACCATTGAGGATTGAATTTATATTTTTCTTGATCTACATTATATCGATCAATAGCCTCTCTAAAAACTTTTGTTGAAGTTGCTACATAATCTGGAGATCTTCCTCTACCTTCAATTTTAAATCCATCAACACCACTTTCCATAAGTTCAGGAATGTGTTCTATCATGGTTAAATCTTTTGCAGATAAAAAATTTGTTTTATATGTTTCATCATAAGATTTTGCAAGAATTATTTCTTCTTTAACCTCATTTTCTATAGTTAATTTCCATTCTTTCCTGCATGGTTGTAAACATTTCCCACAGTTTGCACTTTCACCATATAACCCATAACTTAAAAAACACCTTCCAGATATTCCCATACACATTGCACCATGAACAAAAACCTCAGTTTCAATAGGTGAGTTTTTAACTATTTCTTTGATCTCATTAAATGATAATTCTCTTGAAAGAATCACTCGACTAACACCAAGAGTTTTTAAAATTTTAAGTGTTTTAGTATTAGTCACATTACTTTGAACACTTAAATGAACATCTAAATGATTTTCAACACTAATATCAACCATTCCTAAATCACTTACTATAAGAGCATCAACTTCATAGCTATTAATCTCTGGTAAAATGGTTTTAAACTCTTCAATATCTTTATCTTTCATCACAGTATTAGTACATAAATATAACTTCTTATCATGCTCATGGGAAACATTTACAAGATTTTTAAGATCTTTAACATTGAAATTACTTGCATTGTTTCTCATGTTTGATCCAACAAGTCCAACATAAATAGAATCAGCACCATTTTTCAATGCACTATTAAATGAAGATAAGTTTCCAGCTGGAGCTAACAATTCAACCATTAAAACACCTTAAAATTTTTAAATTGGATTTAGAACAGTTTTTATTTAAATTGAATTTAAAACGAGTTTTAAATAATAAATAAAACAATCTACTTGCACAATATAATAACTGTTTAATATTTAAATAATAATAATTAAATTAAATATTCATTAAATTTTAATTAATTCCATTTTTTCATTAAATTTTAATTAATTCCATTTTTTTAAATCATTTATAATGGCTTTGATAAAATTTTTAATAAATAAATTTTTTTAAAAATAAATATTAATTTAAAATCATTTATATTAATTTAATTATTTTTAAATTATTTAAAATTTTAAATTATTGATTTTTATAAAGTAATATTTAAAATTAAATAATTTAATAAAATAATTTTTTATCCAAAATTTAAGAACTTTTCAAAATGACTTCACAATGATTATATTTCAAATTTAGACTTATTTTAAATTTAATTTATTTTAAATTTAATTATGAATGATTTTTTTAATAATAAATTTTTTTGGTACTGTAAAAAGAGGATGGAAATTCCCAATCTGGAATTCGAATTTGTAGCAGAAAAAGTTTAGACCATATACATCTAATTAAACTTTTATCCTCTATTTTCAATTTTTCAATTGTGAAAATCCATGCTAATTTTACGGCACTGTAAAAAGAGGATGGAAATTCGCAATCTGGAATTTGGATTTGTAGCAGAAAAAGTTTAGACCATGTACATGTAATTAAACTTTTATCGTCGGTTTTCAATTTTTCAATTGTG
>JAITOM010000212.1 GCA_031289975.1 Methanobrevibacter sp.
GGCACTGTAAAAAGAGGATGGAAATTCCCAATTTGGAATTTGGATTTTAGAATAAAAGCATTAAGCCCCTATACATGTCATTAAACTTTTATCGTCTGTTTTCAATTTTTCAATTGTGAAAATCCATGCTGATTTTACAGTGCCAAATTATTTAATTTTAAATATTATTTTATAAAAATCTATAATTTTAAATTTTAAATATATTTTAATTAAAAATAATCATTTAAATTAATATATTTTAATAATATTTATTTTTAAGAAAATTATTTATTAAGAACTTTATCAAAACCACTATAATTTGTATATTAAATAGTTTATTTTATTTATTTTTTAAAAATAATAATTTTAATTTTAAAAAAAATTGATTTTAAGAAGAAAATTGATTTTAAGAAGAAAATTGATTTTAAGAAAAATTAAAAGTAATAATTTTTGTAAAAATAAGTTTTATACTATATAACTCTGTGTATTAATATTTTAATAGTATAATGATATATGTTGATTTTTGATTGTTTATTATTAGAATTTTATTTAGTAAAATTGATAGTTAATTAAGAGGTGATTTTTATCATCATAAATAGTAATGATAGTAGAGAAGATGGAAGATCTTTTGATGAGTTAAGGTCTTTAAAAATAGAATCAAATGTTTTAAAAAGAGCTGATGGATCAGCTTATTTAGAGTTAGGTGGAAATAAAATTTTGGCAGCTGTTTATGGTCCAAGGGAATCTTTTATTAAACGTTTATTAAAACCAAATACTGGAGTTATTAGATGTAGATACAATATGGCTCCATTTTCTGTAGATGATAGAAAAAGACCAGGTCCAGATAGAAGGTCAACTGAAATTTCAAAAATAATTGCAGAATCATTAAGACCATCTTTATTATTAGAAAATTTCCCAAATTCAATGATAGATATTTCTATAGAAGTAATTGAAGCAGAAGGCGGAACCAGATGTGCAGGGATTACTGCTGCTGCAGTTGCTTTAGCTGATGCTGGAATTCCAATGAAAGACATAGTTGTAGGATGTGCTGCAGGTAAAGTAAATGATAAAATAGTATTGGATTTATCAGAAAAAGAGGATAAAGAAGGACAAGCGGATGTTCCTATAGCTATTATGCCACGAACAAATGAAATAACTTTATTACAAACTGATGGAATTTTAACTGAAGATGAATTTCTAAAAGCAATAGATTTAGCTATTGGTGGATGTCATGAAATTAGTGAAATTCAAAAAATTGCTCTTAAAAAGAAGTATGAGGAATCATTATGAATATTATACCTGAAATAACAAAGAAAAGCATCATTGATATTGTTAACAATAATGAGAGAATCGATGGAAGAACTCTTGATCAGTATAGAGATATTCAGATTGAAACAGGTCTTATTTCTAAGGCTGAAGGTTCTTCAAGAGTTAAAATAGGAGATACTCAGATTGTTGCAGGTGTTAAACTTTCTATTGGTGAACCATTTTCAGATACTCCTAATTTAGGAGTTTTAATGACAAATGCTGAAGTATTACCTATTGCAGATCCAAGTTTTGAAGCAGGTCCACCAAATGAAGATTCAGTTGAACTTGCAAGAGTAGTGGATAGAGCTATTCGTGAAAGTGAAATGATTGATTTAGAAAAATTATGCATTGAAAAGGGTAAAAAAGTCTGGATGCTTTTTATAGACTTACATATTATTGATTATGATGGTAATCTATTTGATACTGCGACTTTAGCTGCTGTTTCTGCTCTATTAAATACTAAATTTCCAAAAGCTACTTTTAATAATGGTGAAGTGCTTATCAATGATGAAATTAAAGAAGAACTTATTTTAAAGGACAAAGTTACTATGTCAACTTTTGTTAAAATTGGTGATAAGATGGTTCTTGATCCTTGTTTAGAAGAAGAAGCTATTTTAGATGGAAGATTATCTGTTGGTGTTACGAAATCTGGAAAAATATGTGCTATGCAGAAAGGCGGTAATAAATCTCTTCTTAAAGAAGATATTTTGGAAGCTGTTAATACAGCTATTTTAAAATCTAAGGATTTAATTAAAGAAATTAACTAATTAGTCTATTCTTGATTTAGTAAACATAGTTTAATTAATAAATTTTTATTTATATTATCAAAATTAACTATTTTTTATATTTTTATTTTTTAAATAAGTCTTAATACTTGATTTCTATGAAAAGTTTAAGAGAAAGCTTTAAAACTGATGAATTTATAGGTATAGGTTTATCTATTTTAGCCATAATATTGTTAGTAATAATTGTATTTTTAGGATTAAACAATGCAATATCTATTGATGAAGGATTTACTTTTCATTTAATGGCAATGTCTTTTAAGAATATTATATTGGCTACTGCAGGGGATGTTCACCCTCCTTTATATTATATTATCTTAAAATGTGTTATGAGCATTTTTTCACCAGGAAATAGCTTTAATATTATTCTTGGTAAGCTATTTTCAATTATTCCTCTAATTTTATTAATATGTTTTAGTTTAATAAAGATAAGAAAAGATTTTGGATGGCTAACTTCAGGCATTTTTACATTTGCTATTGTTACAATGCCAAGAATGATGTTTTATACTATTGAAGCTCGAATGTATTCTTTAGCAGTATTATTTGTAACTTTAAGTTTTTACTACTGTTATATGATTACTAAGGAAGATATTAAAAAAAATTGGATTATTTTTATTTTATCCAGTTTATTTGCAGCTTATACTCATTACTATGGTATGATAGCTGTTAGCTTTATATATCTATTACTTTTATATCACATATTCTCAAAAAATAAAAAGTTAATAAGAAAATGGATATTTTCAGTAATAGTTTCAATATTGGCTTATATTCCTTGGATTTATTTATTTATAAGCTCTTCTAAATATTTTAACAATTCTCAATGGATTCATCCTTCTATTAATACTCTAATTTCAATAGTTCCATTTATATTATCCCCTATAAAAGATGGATATGAATTTAAATATCTTTTAAATAAATCATTAACTTTTTCCTTTGAAATATTTGGAGTGTTGTTATTCATTGGATTAGTTTCACTGTTCATTTTCCATACATATAAAAAAAAGAAAGGAGAGAGAGGTTCATTTACACTCATTGAATGGGGAAGTATTTTTGTTTTATTTGCTACAACACTTTTTGGAATTCTATTCTCTCTTTCAATTAAGCCAATGTTTGAGGTAAGGTATCTTACTCCGATATTAGGGTGCTTATGGCTGTCTTTTGCAGTTTTATTGTCTAAAACTTATTCTAAAAAGAAAATTTTTACTCCAATTTTATTAGTTCTCTTGTTGGTTGGTTTTTCTAATGGTGTTATATTTATAGACTTTAAACATTATTATGCTGATTCAATTTTAGAATTTGAGAATAATTTAAATCAAATAGATAAAAATAATACAGTGATTTTTCTTATTTATCCTTGGGCACAATATTTCGTTGAATATTATTATAATGGGAACAATCTTATTATATGGAATGATACTGATCCAATAATTTCAAATGGAGAGGATGCATCGAAAAATGGAAATGTATTGCTTTATGATATGGGCATTGGAGTAGGAGATCTTAAAAAAAATAATATTATTAAAAAAATAGGTATTAATAAAACATTAATGGCTGATGGATTTGAATTAGAAAATATAAGTAGTTTAATAATACCAGATTACTATCGTTATTATACAAATCAAGTTTATATTATTAAGCCTCAATAATATTTCAAATATATTTTATAAAAATTTAGACCAAAATCTTTATATATGGAAAAGCTCAAATGTTATCTTATAATGTATTATTGGTATTTTAATAGCTAATAAGTATTTTAATAGCTAATATGTTAAATCAGCAATTAATTTGTTACTTAAATATTGATAATTAACAAAATATTATTATGATTATTTTATTCTTAATAATATAAGATTTTATTTATTATATATACTATATTAAATAGATAATTATTTTATTTTTAATAAGACTTAATTTAAAAAAATAATATTTTAAATTGAATAAAGTTTTTATTATTCATATTGAGAATAATTAAATAAAATTTTTATTATTCCTATTAATCAATTTTTTTATCAATTTTTTTAAAATTAAAATTATTATTTTTAAAAAATAAATAAAATAAGCTATTATAGTAGTTTTGATAAAGTTCTTAATAAATAATTTTTTTATAAATAAATATTATTAAAATATATTTATTTAAAATTATTTATATTAATTAAAATAAATTTATATTATTTAAAATTTAAAATTATAGATTTTTATAAAGTGATATTTGAAATTAAATAATTTAATAAAAAAAATTTATTATTCAAAATTTAAGAACTTTTTCAAAATGAATATAATTAAATTTAAATAATTAAGTGAAAATTTTTTTATTTATAAGTTAAGTTTTTAAATAGCTATTTTTAAATTATCATGTATGAATTTTAAATTTTTTAAAATAAAAAACTATAGGATTAATAAAATAGATTCGAGTGGAATAGCTGCAGTTGAATTTATATTTTTCATTTTTACAACACTGTTAATAGCTATTTTAATCATGGGATTATTTCAATCTCAAATTAATAGTTTATATTCATTAGATGAAAATATTCAAGGGAGAATTATTCTTGAAAATATTTCAAATCAATTTAATCAAATAAGTCAAAGTTTAGAATCAGTTTCTATTGAGATTTATTTACCTGATAAAATAGCTAATTATAAATATTCAATAACAGTTGATTATAGAAATTTAATTTTAGAATTTAATAATAAGAAAACAAGAGAAACAATTTTTCCAATAAATTTATTTAATAAGAATGGAGATAAAATAAGTGATATAAAGCTTTATTCTGGAAGTAGATATATTATCTCTTCATTATCTACTAAAAATGGTGTAATGGTTATGAGTGTGAATGTCTATTGAATGATATATTTTTCTATTGGATGGTGCGATTATGATTTTAAAAGAAGAAAGGGCTCAGTTATCAGTTGAATATTTATTACTTATAGCTTTTGTAATGGTTAGTGTAATTGGAATTTCTACAATATTGAATGAAAATGAGATGAATATGATTATTTCAAGTGCAAAAGTTGGTGTTGAAGAAGGAGTAGAGTTTGATGGTCTTAGTGTTTATCCAAAAGAAACTTTTGATAATTATTTATTAAAAAATCCTCAATTAACATATCCTCAAGATATTAAGATTTTAAAAATAGTTAAAACTGATATGGGATTTGATAATAAATATAATAAAAAAAGAATACAACTTAGAGTTTATGCAAGTTCTTCATCTTTAAAATCGTCTGATAAAAATAGTGCAGGAGATAGAATTAATTATAATCTAAGGAAAAGTGTATCTTCCACATTTAAAAATGAAAATTCATCTAATCCTCTTTATAATCCTTTTTTTTCAAATAATTATGTTATTACAACTGGGGATGTTCAATGGATATAACTCATTTGAAAATATCCAAAAATCATATATTTAGTTTTTTAAATAATGTTTCTATCCTAAATATGAAATCTAACTTAATAGAAGATATAATTCAATGATAATACTATTTTTATTAAACAAAAAATATATTTCTTAAACGTTTTATTCTCAACTTTTATATTAAGTATCCTTTCAAGAAAATCTTCTAATAATTCGTTTGATGCAATTCGTCCAAAAACAAGCTTAAAAATAAAATCTTTTAAAATATCAATACCATTATCTTTTTTAATCATAGTTTAAACACATTATTTACTTTTTTTTACTATTTAGCTTCTAATTAATTTTTTTAAATAGTATTATAATAAGTTGAAATTAATAGTATATAAATATTACTTATGAAAAAATTAATATTAATACTGATCAATACCATCACAACTATCCCATTTAGATTCATGACACTATCATTCATAATCTTATCAGTTTTCATGTAACTTATCACAAAGTCTTAGGAACATTCAAAGTCTTAGGAACATTATTATAGATATTCTCAAATGAAAAATATATTATAGAAAGCATAATTATTGATATAATATTTTATATAATATAATCTTTTTGATTAGATAAAATAAGCCTATGGAGGAGTAAATAAAAATATTCATATACTATTAATCTCACAAGTAAACATTAGAGTTTTTAAATCATGATTTTTCTAAATTTTTCAAAATTATGAAAGTTTATAGAAACTCTCAATAAAATATATTAATCAGAACACAAATATTTAATATAAAGCATAAAATATTAATTAACCTGTTTTAAAAATAGATATTAACAAAAATACAAATTAAATATTAAAAATTACATATAATTTTTGATGGTGAATGAAAATATGGGTGAATATATTATGAATAGATTATCTTTAGATGTGGCTGAATTCAATGGTTTAATAGAGCAAAATAAGATTTATGTTGATAAAACATGATTAAAATAATTGTTGCCCAGTTTCTATAATTATTATTCATTGGATAGGTAGTAATTTAAGAAATTTTTTCAGCTTCAAAAAATAATTGTCATCCTATATTTCCATAAATATAGTATAATTCCTAAAGTTTGCAAATATCCATGATAAATTGACTTAGATATATTATTTTATAAAAATGTTTATAATCATTTTATTCATCAAAAAATCATTTAGATTTAAATATTTTAATAATAATTTTAAATTAATTTTTATTATAAAATAAGAAAAATTAAAATAATTCATTATTTTCAAACATTTAGTTTTTAACCTATTATATATTCATTATAGATAAGTTCTTAAATTCTGAATGATAATTTTTTTTATTAAATTATTTAATTTTAAATATTACTTCATTAAAATCTATAATTTTAAATTTTAAATAATATGAATATATTTTAAATAATATAAATAATTTTAAATTAATATTTTTTAATAATATTTATTTTTAGATGATGTAAACTTTTTTGAAGTTTTTTTATTATTTTAGGTTTCATTTATATATA
>JAITOM010000307.1 GCA_031289975.1 Methanobrevibacter sp.
TTAGGCATTCAAAATTTAAGAGGTCGGAATGGAGCTTATCCATTTGAATTAGCTCATCGTTTAATTAATATGTATTCTGTTAAGAATGATACCATATTAGATCCATTTGTAGGTACTGGGACAACTACAATAGCTTCCATGGCAAACTGTAGAAATTCAATTGCTTATGAGATAGATGAAAACTTTAAAGATCTTATAGCTTCAAATATAGTCAAAAATAAAGAGTTCATGAATAAAATTATTCGAGATAGATTAAATAATCATCTTAGTTTTGTTGAGAAAAGAGAAAAAGAAAAAGGAAAATTAAAACATAAATCCAATATTTATGGGTTTAGTGTAATGACAAACCAAGAAAAGAATTTAACACTTAATCAAATAGATAAAATTATTAAAAATAATAATTTAGATGGATTTAAAGTCAAATACGAAGATGTTAATAAAATTGAAGTTAAAAAATATAAAACAGAAAAACAAACAACCTTAGTATGAATTATTTTTAATTTTACTTAATCACATATATAATATCAAATAAAAATTAATATTGATGATATAAATGTCTAAAAATAAGAAACTTGAAAAATATGAACTTATTAAGCTTGAAAAGGATGAAATAATTGAAGATATTGCTGATGATTTTTTTTATTTTCCAAAATATACTACACAAATACTTAATTTAGCTAATTCAAATGCACAAGGAACAAGACCAAAAACTGTTGGTCAAATGTCAGAATTAATTAAACAAGTCCCTGAAAAATCATTCGATTCTTGGAAACAATATTATATGGAAAATTACTCGGATAATATCAAAAAAGCAAGCGAAAAGATATATCCTATGGTAAAAAATCTTGAAAAAGCTATTGGAATGATTGATGAAGAAATGGTTGAAAATTGGGTTAAAGATCTTATTTTAATAAAAACTGCTGAAGGATTGATTTTTCAAGAAGCTATACTTAAATACTTCGCTGAAAAACAAGGACAAAATTGGAAATTAGCTAATCCTAAAGAAGAAAGTAAAGGTATCGATGGTTTTATAGGAGATAAACCTGTTTCAATAAAACCTATGTCATATCTTAATGAAGAACATTTAAGGGAAAAAATTAATGTTGAAATTATCTTCTATGAAAAATCTGAAAAATATTTGAAGATATATAAACAATCAAAAGAGAATTAAATATTTTCTAACTGTCTTAATTGAAATGTATCATATAAAATTAAAGTTGTGTTATTTATTGTAAAGGGATTTTAATGGATATAAGGGAAGTAGTTAAAAAATTAGATAGTTATATTCCTGGAATATCAGAGGATGAAATAGCTAAAGAGTTTAATTTAGATAAAAATAAAATTATTAAATTAGGTTCGAATGAAAGTCCTTGGGGTTCTTCAAAAAAAGCAATTGAAGCTATTAAAAAAAATCTTAATCAATTAAACAGGTATCCTGAAACTAACTTGGAAGACCTTAAAAAATTAATAGCTGACTATTCTAATACTAAAGTAGAAAATGTTATTGTTGGTGGGGATGGAGCAGATGAAATTATAGATATTTTAGCAAAAACTTTTATTGAAAAAGGAGATGAATTCATTGCTCCAATACCAACTTACACATACTATGAATTCAGTTTAAAACCTTACGAAGCAGTTCCAATCTATGCTAAATGGAATTTAAATGCTAATAGCTTAAATCTTTCTTCTATTTTAGAATCTATTACCAACAAAACAAAAATAATATTTCTTTGTTCACCTAACAACCCTACAGGTGGAATAATTCCTAAAAAAGATATTGTAAAAATTTTAAAGGAAACAAATGCCTTAATTGTTGTTGATGAGGCTTACATTGAATATTCTGATTCTGATAATGTTGATTTAATAGATAAGTATCCTAATATTTGTATTTTAAGAACAATGTCTAAAGCCTTAGGACTCGCTGGATTAAGAATTGGCTATGGATTATCAAATCCTAAAATTATAGAGTTTATGAGTAGAGTTAAGCCAGTTTTTTCCTTAACAAGACCATCATATATAGGAGCATTAGAAACATTTAAAGATAATAAATTCATTGAAGAGTCCATTACAAAAGGAATTGAAAGTAGGGACTATCTTTACAATGAACTCTCAAAAATTCCAAAATTAATTGTTTTCAAATCTAAATCAAACTTCATATTGGTTAATATAGAAAAAACAGGATTAAAAGCAGTAGAATTATCAGAAAAGCTCTTAAAAAAAGGTGTTATTATTCGTGATTGCAGTTCTTTTCAAGGTTTAGATGAATATTGGATTAGAATTAGTATTGGAACCTTAGAAGATGATAAAAAGTTCATATTCATTTTAAAAGATGTTTTACTTGATTAAACAATCAGGAGGATTATAAAAAGGGTTGTGTAAAATTAGCATGGAAATTTAAATCTGAATTTAGTTTTTAGGCAGAAAAAAGTTAGATCGTATACAGGTCATCAAACTTTTAGTCCATGTTTTTAATTTTCTAAACGCGAAAATCCATCCTCTTTTTACAGTGCCTAAAATCGGGGCTGTGAAAAATCAAACTGATAATGCATCTGAGCATCAAAAAATTATCGCATAATATTTGGATATCATAACATGAAATTTGATAATAAAAACACAAAATTTATAAAATAT
>JAITOM010000062.1 GCA_031289975.1 Methanobrevibacter sp.
CCTAAACTCATATATTCTGATAAATATTTTGCAATAGCTGGAGGAATACCACCTGCAGATAATATTTGAAAAATACTTAATACTGTAATAAAAGTTGTTAATATACCATAAAAATAAGCGGGTAACAAAGTACCAATTAAAAAATTATATATATAACCTCCAACACGAAATATGAAGTTACCCATCAAAATAAAAATATTGGCTTTAACAAACTTAGAACTCAAACTTCATCCCCATTAATTTCCATTGTTATAACTCAATTGTACTTTATTTACAGTTTCTAATTTTTAAAATCAAAATTTTAATATTATATCCATTTGATGAATTTCTTAATAAATAATTTTCTTAAAAATAAATATTAATAAGATATAATTATTTAAAATTATTAATATTAATTAAATATATTTAAAATTTAAAATTACAGATTTTTATAAAGTAATATTTAAAATTAAAGAATTATAATGATGGAAAAAATGTTTGCAATTAATCATTATTTTTAAATATCTTATTTTTGAAAATTTCAAATTAAAATTAGATTAATTTTTTAAATAATAATTTTTATTTCTTTATTTTTAAAAATAATAATTATAATTTTTGTAATTAAAAATTTAATAATTATACTTCCTTTTTAAAAACTTCATTACTTACAAACATTATTTCATACACCATAATAAAAAAATTGGCACTGTAAAAAGGGCACTGTAAAATTAGCATGGATTTTCACAAATGAAAAATTAAAAAATGAAGCTAACAAGTTTGACTATATGCACATATTGTCTAACTGTTTTTTGCCTAAAAACCAAAGTATATATCTTAAATTTCCATCTTCTTTTTACAGTGCCTAAAAAGAGGATAGAAATTCAAAACCTGAAATTTGAATTTGTAGCAGGAAAAACTTAGACCATATAAATTAAAATAAATTTATATTAATGAAACTGGGTAACAAATATGAAATAGTCAAAAATAATGCATTATTTCATTGAAATAGGTAATTCAACATGTACATGTAACTATACAAATTTAGTAATTTTTCCTATTAAAAATAATTGTTACCCACTCTCTTAAAATACCTAACACAAATAAATACAAAACATGGCATAAGTCACAAGCTTGTACTTCAGTCACTACAGGATTCATACTTGAAATATGATTCATATACTCAAAATTTTTCATCCACAATCTTGTACTTCAGTCACTACAGTATTCACATGTTACCAATACAACTAATCGGGGTAATACATTCCCCCACAATCTTGTACTTCAGTCACTACAGGATTCACACGGTTCACCTCCATTGTTTTAATTGAGTTGAAAAGCATTCTGAATGCTTCTTTTTTGAAGTTTTGTGTAAACCTCAAAATCATCCCATTATTTATATAGTATTGCACAACATATATATAATTTACGATTTCATATTTTTAAAATATCCGATAAATAAATAAATATCGTGGTTTAAACATTTATTTCTTATTCCAAAGCCTTAGGATAAAAACTTAATACTTTAACTCTATTTTTATATGAAAAGTGAAAAATTAGGCAGACTTGCACAAAAACAATAGGAATAAAAATCTTTCATTTTAGTTATGCAAAAAGAGTAGATAAAAAAAAGAATCATAATATAGAACTGTCTAACAGCACAAATTTTTAAAAAATGGATTGCTTCATTTTTCATGTTTAAATGAAGTGTAGTATCTTTATTTTTGGCACTGTAAAAAAAGGATGGAAATTTGCAATCTGAAAATATCAATGTCGCAATCCTTATTTTAGTGGAATATCCTGTAAAAAAAGGATGGAAATTTGCAATCTGAAAATTGGGTTTGCAACAGAAAAAAGTTAGACCATATACATCTTATTAAACTTTTATCCTATATTTTCAATTTTTCAATTGTGAAAATCCATGCTAATTTTACACTGCCTTATTTTTCATACAAAAATAATAGATTGTTAGACAAACTCCTTAATATGAGTTAATTATATTAGCAATCTCCTCTACAGCTTTACCTTTATTCAACCCCAAATGAACATCATCAATATCTATAACCTCAATATTTTCAACACTATTCTCCAAACCATTATACTTTGACTTCCCAACTTTAGAATCCTTAGCCCTAAATAAAACCACATCACCACCATAACTTTTAGGACTGTATTTAAAAGCAGACTTCCCCAACAGATCATTTTTATGTGCGAATATTTTAAGATCCTCAGCTGCAAAATTTTCACCATTTTCAAGAAGAGTTTTAATTTCCTTTTTTGTTCTCTCTACTGAATTTTTAATAGGATCATTGATAACTGTCATTTTAATATTATTATAAAATGTAGGATCTAATAAATATAATTTAATCACCTTCTCATCATTCTCCATTAATACTCTTGCAATTTCATAGCTTATAATCCCACCTAATGACCATCCACCAATATAATAAGGCCCTTCAGGCACAATTTCTTTAATATGTTTTATATATTGCTTTGCAACAGAATTTATTGACATTAAAATTTCATCATCCTCATAATATGGGAATTCTAACACATGAAAACCTTGATCTTTATTTATGTGTTTAGATAACTCTGTGTATAGTATACTACCACCAGCACAACTATGCACAAAAAATAAATGGGGCTTAACATCATTTGAATTAAAAGTGAAAATAGGATCATGATCTTGTTCTTTTATAAATTCAGATAAAGACAAAACAGTTCTATGGGTTCTGAAAACTCCAAAATAGACTATTTGTTTATTAAGAGTCTTATTTATATTAATTAATAGTTTACTTGCTCGTAAGGAATCTCCACCTAAATAAAAAAAGTCATCAGTAATAGAAATCAAACTCTCATCTAAATTTAATATTTCACCATAAGCTTTCACTAATAACTTTTCAGTATCATCTCGAGGAACAACATAAACCCTTTCTTGGTTCTTCTTCTGGAATAATTCCACAATATTCTCAGGAATTATGTTCTGCCTATCTACTTTTCCACTATTGTTTAAAGGAACCGTATCAATAGCTTGAATAAGTGATGGGATCATGAAATCTGGAAGAACTTCTCTTAGTTTAATTTTTATGAAATCTTCATAAAATACTTTATCAGAGACATAACCAAGATATAACCTCGTATCATTAGCTATTTTCGTTATCTTAGACATGTCAAAATCCACACAGACTGCTTCAGTTATACTATCATCAATCTTCAAGGTATTTTGTTCTATTTCTGTTGGATCTACTCTATATCCATGAATGTTTATCATGAAATCTTTTCTTTGATAATAAATCAAATCATTATTTTCATTGTAGTAAGCAAGATCACCAGTCCTGTATAATATCTTATCATCATCTGATTTAGAAAAAGGATTAATAACGAAATTTTCTTTAGTTAGCTTCTCATCATTAAAATAACCAAGAGCAATGTTTCCAGAAACACAAATCTCCCCAACACTATCTTTCTCACTTATCTCCTCATCATCCTTATCCAACAAAACAATATCCCAATAGTCAAGAGTTTTTCCTATAGGTACTCTATCATATAACTTATCCAGACTAAAAAAACAGCATACAATACTGGTTTCAGTGCATCCATAAATATTCAATATTTTAGTTTTTTCACTGTAAATATTATAAGCAATATCTGCAGATAGTGCAATTGTTTTTAAATAACCATCCCCATGCTTTAAGAAAATTTGAGCCAATTGCGGTGGAAAAAAAGCAAAACTTATCTTATTCTCCAATATATACCCTATAAGCCATTTTATATCCATAATCTTATCCTTATCTATAATATGTGTTGTAGCACCTCCAGATAAGGGAAGAAAGGTGCATATTTGACCTGCACCAACAGTGAAAGATGAGATATTTAATAAATCCGTGTTTTTATCTATCACTCCAAAACATGCATTTTTCATTAAAGACAAGTTTTTATGAGAAAGCATAACACCTTTAGGTGTGCCAGTTGTTCCTGAAGTCCAAATCACAGTAGCCAAATCATCAAAACTATTATCTCGTAGAAAATCCACATTAGCAACAGCTTTATCATCATCAATAGAGGATAAAAAAGCATCATCAATCACCAGTGACGAATTAATCTTATTAAGCATTAATTCCCGTCTTTCCACAGGCACCTTATCTATTACTGTGTATGCAAGAGCTAATTTCCAACAAGCAATCATAGAAGCAATAACCAAAGGACTCCTATCTAAAACAATAGGAATAATCTTATCTGTTTGCTTAACTTTCCCATCTAAACGAATAGCTATTTTATTTACTAAATCATCTAAATGCTTATAACTTATTTCTTCAACTTCATCTTTAATAGCTAAATCATAAGGCTTAATTTTCACATTTTCTAAAAAATCTTGAAGTATAGAACCCATAAAATTTCACTCACTATTATATTATTTATATGGTTAGTATAATTTTAAATCATAATATATTTAAGATAAATATTTTTCACCCCAAATGCAGTAACTACCTAACTTATTATGCATTATAACACCTTTAACAACACAATTAGAACAAAAGCTAAGATGCTGACACGAACCACAAACCGCAACTTGTGGAAAATCAATCTTATCAAACCTAAATTTCTCCATCCTCAAAAGAACAGAATTTAAATCCTCATCTAATACATTACCAATGTTGAAAAAACTATTAACATCAATTGGACAAAGTTTAACCTTTCCTGTTGAAGTCACACTAATAGTTCTAATCCCAACACCACAGTTACCAACTTGGAAAGCATCACTTTTATTATCCTCACTCATAGCCTGATATTCCTCTGATTTAGCTATATAATCCCCAAACTCATCAATAAGCAATTTAACCTTATCCTCAAACTTGAAAAAACCATCCTCAGAGAAAATTAAATCATCATAGTCAGCAGCCCTTCCAATTGATGTGATAACACCTATTTCAAGTTTAGAAGCCCCTAATTTTTTTGATAATTTCGCAACATCCACCATATCATCATCATTATAAGGAGTGCAAATCATAGCCACCTCAACATTAATACCAGCACTTACAAGCAAAGAAATTACTTCATTAACCCTATTAAAAGCACCAGACTTACCAACAAAGTCATCCATATACTCAAAAGTGCTACTGTTTAGTGTTAACCTCAAAGTAATCTTATCTTCATACTTTTTAAAACAATCCACATGTTTTTCATTAATCAAAGTACCATTACTTAAAATCACGACTTTCTGGAATAATTTAGAAGCCTCATCAACAATCACATTAAATTGAGGATGAGATAGGGGTTCACCACCACTAAAATTAAGAATGTTCACACCATAGCACTCAATTTCTCTTAAAAAACTTATTAATTTAGTGCTGTCTATAAAATCATGTTTGCAAGAAGAAGAATCATTAAAACAGTGCTTACAATTCCAATTACAAAAATCTGTAAGCTCAACCAACAAATGCAACGGAACCTGCAAATCTTTAGAACCAGTTATAACAATCTCTCGAAATTCAGCCTTATCCAAAACATCAAGATATTTACTGTTAAGAATGAAAGAACTCACAACATCTCTAATCTCATCCACATTCTCACCATATTTCGAAGACAAATTATGAATTATCTTATCAATACTACTTAAACCATCACATTCAAGGAAGATATTAATTGCATCTTCATTCAATGAAACAATATTTGAATATTCACTTTGATTATAACAAAAAGATAAAGTTGAACCAAAATGCAAACAATATCCTTCCTTTAATCCAGGAAACATAAAAACCACACCATAAACTTCAAACTCTTAAATATATTCATTATATATGAGAGTGAGCAACAATTATTTTTTAATATGTGAAATTACTAAATTTATATAGTTACATGTACATATTGAACTATCTATTTCAATGAAATTGTGCATTATCTTTGACTATTTCATAATTGTTGCCCATTCTTCTTTACTTACAAAAATTATTTCATACACTATTAATTAGATATAATCTTCTTTTTATTTCCTTTTTTAATAGCTATTTTATTGGTTAAATCATAAGAATATTTATTATAGTTAACAGGATCCCCATAAACTCTTCTAATAACAGACGCTTTAGCCGAACCTCTCGTCATTTTCTTTTTTAATGTTTTAATAATCCTAACTTTAAATAACATGTTCTCTATTTTTACAACATCATCAACCGATACTCTAAAATCCCTATTTAAGTCAACTTTATAAGCTTGAGTTACTCCTTTAAAGTTAACAGATATTCCAATTCTTGATGGAATATCAATAGATGATGCCCAAATAGTATCAATATCTTTAGCTATTGTAGATTTAATCCTTTTACTATTTTTAAGTTCAATAGATTTTATTTCAGATTTACCTAAATCAGATATTAAAATATCACCAACAGATAAATTATCATCTGGATAAATATCTACATTTGTTCTTTTAGAGCTTTCATTTTCACTTATTATTAATCTAATTGGTTTTGGTTTCTCAAAGGTAGTATGTTCCTTAAAAACATTGCTACATTCATTACATTTTAATAAAAAGTCATTTATTTCGTTTTTCTTAGATGAAGTAACTTTAGATTTCAATGTTTCTATATCTTCACTATTACAAATTGGACATTCCATTATTTTCCTCAAAAAAAGTATCATTATCTATAAATAACTTTTATTCAATTTTATATTAATATCATCGCAATTAGACTATATTCAAGATTATTAGACTATATTCAAGATTTTATGCTAAATAGTTTTAATTAAATTCTTTTTTTATTGTTCCTTGTAAATGATAGTAATTGAATATCATTTAAAGAATACCATAAAAAATTGTCTGAATCAGAACTTATTTCTATGAAACCAGTTTTAGCATTGATATTAATATTAACTATCCGTACATCATCAGATAAATTTAAAAAATCTTCTTTAGATAATACTTGTCCAATTTCGAAAGTTTTTATTTCTTCCTGATTTTTTGACTTGAATAATAACTTATTTACTCTCATGAATCTCAACTTTAAAATATTAATTATTAACATTAATTATTAACTAATAATTAAATATTTTTTTTATTTAATATATAATTTTTCTATTTTATTTCTATGTTGTCAACTTAAGAAATTATTTTTTTAAACTTGGATTGAAATTAAAAATGGAGTTTGTATAAACAAGATTCTAGTAGAAATTTTAATCAAAATTCTTAAGTTGACAACATTGTATCGTATTTCTCTAAACTTTTATGACATTTATTTAAAAATTTTTATTAAAAATTATTCTTTAAATTATTCAAATTTTAATTTAAAGAGATATTAAACTTTTTTAAAAATTTAATGAATATATAATATGTTAATAAAGTTAAGCGAAATACTATAGTAACCAAATATTATATAAAACTTTTATTCAACTGGTTTAAAAAAAGGATTAAAAAAGGCGAAATTCTTAAGTTGATAGCAGTGGTGTTAATATTAGTTAACTTATCTCTCTGTTAACTACTTTTTTCTATTTTAATTTTGTACATCTATTAAAATTATAGTTAATCTCTTTTTTTCATATTTTTACTTTTTAATTTATTTATTAACCTATTCGTATGCATTTATAGATGCATTCCTTTAGAAATGATATATTAAGATCATTTAATATTATTACATTATAATATGCTAATGTTTGCATATTTTAAATTTTAATTCTCCTTTATATATTTTACTTTCACTAAAACATAATAGTTTTAAAGAAATTATTTTCTCTACTCACCTATAAGTTTCATTTATATACTATAAAAGATAATAAATAAATTTTATAATCAAATCATGATTTTTTAAATTAAGACACACAATTATAATTTTTTAATAAAAAATAAAAATAATTCATATTTTAGTTAATATAATACTTTTAAGAATATAA
>JAITOM010000072.1 GCA_031289975.1 Methanobrevibacter sp.
ATTATTAATTTTAATTTTTTTAAAATCAATTTTTTTAAAATTAAAATTATTATTTTTAAAAAATAAATAAAATAAACTATTTAATTACAAATTAATAAAATTTATTAGATAATTTTAAAAATTAGAATATTCTAATAAACATTGAAAAATTTTTAAAATGCAAAAAATTTGGTTTTAAACTATAAATAAATGTATTTATAAAAGTTGCTCAAATCTTTCTGATTCAGCTTTACAAATTGGACATTTACCTGGAGGTTGTTCTCTGCCACATAAATATCCACAAACAAGACATCTGTAAATAGGAACTTTTAACTTCCCTATTTCTTTATTAGCAGATGTTTTGTTGTTATCATTAGATGACTTTTGAGCTTTTAAAGTTGATATTCTCCGATCTGGAATAGAGCTTAAGGTTTTTTCTCCTTTTAAAACTTCTTCACTTATATAAAGTCCACAAAAGCATGCTCCATAATCATTTAAATCAGAGTCCCTATAGTTACATGGACATATTATATCAAGATCCTTTTTCTTATCTCCTGATGCTAATCTGCATGGACATGCTCCATAACCATATCTGTCTATATTAACATTAATACTATCTAAGAGAGCTTGGACGAAGTCTTTATCTTCATTTATAAAGTATCCAGATTTTTCTGTGCTTTTTTTAAATTCATCATAAGAGGCAAAATCAGACATAAATAACACCGAGATTGAAGTAATAGCTAATTATAAATAATTTAATCACGAAGAAATAATTATTGAATAAATTAATTATTCAATAATATTATTGAATGTAAACTATTTATTCAAATTTTGCTTTTATTTTATCTACTTCATATCCTATTATAACATCTTTGTCGTTAATTACTATTGTAGGAAAAGAAATATCTTTATTCCATTTCTCTAATTCACTAACAACTTCCTTTCTTTCATCATCTTGAGTTAAATCAACATAAATGTAATCATACTCAACTCTTAATTCTTCTAACAACATTCTGGTTTTTCTACACCATTGACAAGTGCTTAAAGCAAATAAAACCACTTTTCCTTTATTGTCTCCATCAACATGTTCTAAATTCATATATACACCTCAAATTAAAACAGTATTTAATTTATAATTTTAAACTTAAAATTGTAATTGATCTTATGATTTTTATCATAGATAAATATTTTGATAAACAAGACAATATAAACTTTCTTGGATCAGCTTTAAAATTGAACTATAATGTTATAATTTATTTTCAACCAATTTTAAATGTATATTTTCTTGTTTAAATAAAACTACCATTTTATAATAGTATAAGCTTTAATTCTAATTATTCTATTAATTTGTTTTAAAATTTAATAAAAAATCCATGTTTATTAATTTCAACATTAATGAAAAGATCTTAGCTATTTAGATGAGATAAAATAAATGATGCTAAAAACCCTAAAGCCATTAAAAAGCCTGTAAATTCATGAGTTTCGCTATAAGCATCTGGAAGTAAAACATCAGCTATTATTGATATTAAAGCACCAGCAGATACACTTAAAGCACCAGATAATATGTGGTGGTCTGTATGGGAAAATATTGAATAAGAAAATAATGTGGAAAAAGCCGATAAAATCAGGACAAAAGTCCAAGCCTTAAAAATTGATTTTCCACTCCAACCTCCAAGTTTCATGTTTTTTGAAGATGAAATACCCTCAAATAAATTAGCTATAAAAACAGCAACTAATAATGAAACACTAAGTGGTCCTCCAATAATGAGTATTAAACCAATAGCTATTGATTCTGGAATTCCATCTAATAATGCACCTACAATACTAATAGCACTTTCAATTTGATATTTATTAAAAGAGGTATTGTATTTATGATAATAAACATTATGTAAATTATTTTTTATCTTATTAAAACTTGCCGATGTTTGATTACTTGAATTATTAATTATCAAATCATGATTATTTGAATTCTTATCACTAATACTCTTATTATCTAAGTTACTCTTATTATTATCCAAATTAAAGTTATTAATATTCTTATTATTTATATTCCTATCTTCAATGTTATAGTTTTTAGAAACTTTTAAAACTTGATGTTTTTTAATAGCGAAATGATTTAGAATTAAATCAGCTAAGGTGAAAATTGTAACACCAATGAAAAATCCTGTAATCGTTGTTTTTAAACCACCATAATAATATGCTTCAACAAGAAGGTCAAAACATGCAGCTGAAGTCAATAATCCTGCAGTGAATGCTATAGTAATAGCTATTATCTTTTTAGATATATTGAACTTATATCCAAAAAAAGCACCAATGATTAATGATATGCTACCTAAAATTCCGAATAATATCACTTGAAAATAACTTAAAAGCATCTTATCACAATTTTAAAAAAATAAATAAAAACTTCGTTTTCTAACTGCAAAATCAAAGAGCTTGCAACACACGATAATCTTAAGGTTTAGAAATAAAAAAGAAAATTAAGTATTTGGGTTATAATTCAACCATTTATTAATTCAACACTATAATCGTATACTTAATACATGCACCCATTATTTCTTTGTATAAAATTTATTTATTAATAAACACATAAATCAACCTAAAAAATAATAAAATTAATTATATTCAATTTTTTTCTATTCTAATATTATTATCTCATATTTATTTTAAATAATCAGTATATTCAAGTTTCATTTTTTTCTCAATTATTTTATAATAAATTTTATTAATATAATAATAAATATAATTTATAAATTATAGTGGTTTTGATAAAGTTCTTAATAAATAACTTTTTCAAAAATAAATATTATTAAAAAATATTATAGTAGTTTTAGTAAAGTTCTTAATAAATAACTTTTTTAAAAATAAATATTATTAAAAAATACTTATTTAAAATTATTTATATTAATTAAAATAACTTTATATTATTTAAAATTTAAAATTATAGATTTTTATAAATTAATA
>JAITOM010000135.1 GCA_031289975.1 Methanobrevibacter sp.
TTCAAATTTAAAATATCCAAAAATGTTATACATGATTTTATCAGGATTTTTCATACAATCAAGAAAAACCCCTAATTGCTGAGAAGTTAAAGGATAATAATCCCTAACAGGATGTTTAACATAATCCACAGCAGACGATCCTGTAATTTTATCAACTACACTTAAAATATTAGTATCATTCCCCATCAAATCAGACAATTCTAATATTTTGCTATATTTTTTAAGTATATATGAAGATAGTCTAATTAAAGTTAAAGAAGTGAAGCCAATGCTTGAAAAACTACTATTAACACCAAAATTATCATGAGCTAATATTTCGCTACAGATATCGAATAGTTCTTTTTCTAATGTTGTTTTTGGAAGTGAAAAACCTTCAAGATTTAAATCATCAAAATGTGGATTAGGTAATTCTTTTGTGTTAACTTTCCCAGATTGAGTTAAAGGAAACTCGTCCATTTTTATTAAAAATTGTGGTACCATATAATGAGGTAATTTATCTTTTAAAAAAGTTAATAATTCCTTTTTAAATAAATTAAACTCATTATTCTCTAAAGTTTTATTAAGTTTAAGATACCCACATAAAAATGTGTTATTATCTTTCACTTTTAGAATTACTACTGATGACTCTACAAAGTTATATTGATTAATTATCTTTTCAATTTCTATGGGATTCATTCTTTGACCGTGAAGTTTAATCTGTTTATCAATTCTACCGAATATTTTTAAATCTCCAGTTTTTTCAATACGAGCTAAATCACCAGTTTTAAAGAATCGAATACCATTAATAGTTATAAATGTTTTTTCAGTTAATTTTAAATCGTTTAAATATCCTTTAGCCACACTTGAACCACCAAACCATAATTCACCAACAACACCATTTGGTAAAGGTTGACCATCCAAGTCAGTTACCATAGTTAAATAATTAAAGAGAGGAGTGCTTTTATCAATATCATCTAAATTATCTAAAACTTTAAAAGTAGAGTCACCAGCAAGTTCAGTAGCACCATAACTAACACAAATGTCAGTATTTTTCATGATATTTTGCAAAAGATTAAATAATTTTTCTGTCATTGCTTCACCAGCTACTGATAATGAAAACTTAAGTTCTTCCATAATATTCTTAAAATTTTCATTATTAATTAAAGTTTCCAATAGTGAAGAAGTCAAAATAAACTGTCCAATATTATACTTTATAATTAATTTAATAAGTAAAACTGGATTATTTTTAGATTTATCATCAGCTAAAATTAAAAGAACACCATTAAGAATTGTGAGAAAAAGTTCAGTTGGAAAAAGAACAAATGAAACTGTAGTAAAAGAAAGTAAAGACTTGAACTCTTTTAAGTGAGTAGCAGCCATATTTTTTGGATTATTTTTGTTTGTTACGGCTTCATGTGTTATTAGTACTCCTTTAGGTTCGCCTGATGATCCAGATGTGAAAGAAATGTATAGTAAATCATTTCCATTTAAATTTAGATTGGGATTTGAATCATTATATTCTAATAAAAGATCATTTACTAATAGACTATTATCAAATACTTTTTCATTATTAATAACATATTTAGCATCAGAAGATTTAATCATCAATTCAATACGAGATCGTGGAAAATCAGGATCTATAAGCATAAAACATGCACCTGATTTAATTATGCCAAAAATAGTGTTTATCAATCGACTATCTCTTTTTAACATCACCCCAACCACATCACCAACAACAACACCCCTTTTAATTAATGCATTAGCAATTTTATTACTATAACAATCTAAATCTTTATAAGTATAACTACCATCATCACAATTAAAAGCAACTTTATCAGCATAATCTTTGACACATTTTTTAAAAGTAGTGGTAACAGGAGCATTATCCAACTCTTCAATAACAATATTATCCATATAATCTATTAACGGGATTGAATTCAATAATTTAGTATTATCCTTTATAAAATAATTTAATAATCTTTGCACTGAATTTAAAAAATTATTAACAAAATCTGAAGAATAAATAATGTCATCATAAGAAACTGATAAATTAAAGAATTTATCCATATTTTCAACTCTAATATGGAATCTAAAATCAGAAATTTCACTTGCTTCAATGTGATCATATAAATTTGAAAGATCTGTATCAACATGATTAAAAGCTATTTCTGAATGAATATTGGGATATTTTTCAACTAATTCTGATAAAGGATAATGTGTATGCTTTAATAATTCTTGATATTCCTCATTAAGATTTAAAAGATAATCCTTAACCTTAAACATCCCATTAATTTTGTAATATAAAAAAGAAGATGATGCAAAAAAACCTATACTGTCCTTAAATTTAATATTATTACGATTACTATGCACTATTGACATGAGAATATCTTGATTATAACTAAATTTACTTATAGCAATCAAACAAGCACCTAAAATCATGATATTCGGAGTGATATTTAAATTTTTACTAAGAGTTTGAATTTCACTAAAATTTTCAATTTTAGTTTTTAAAACTTTATTAATCGAATAATTCTGTTTAAAATTATCTTTATCTCCATTAAGGAAATCCACGCCATCAAAATCAATTAATTTATTTTTAAAATATTGTTCATCCTCTTTGTAATGTTCTGATTTCTTAAATTCTAATTCATCAAGAACATAATCATAATAAGTAAATTCTTCTTCTTTCAAATCAATTTCATCAAATAAAATCTTATTTAAATCATCGAAGAATATTTTCAATGAAAATGCATCAATAATCATATGTTTGAAATCGTAACAAAGATAACAATCATCAGAATTATAGGTTATTTTAAAGTGATATAAAGGAGCATCTATTAAATCAGAAATCTCAATAAATTTTTCCAATTCTAATTTAGTATTTATATCTTTTTGAGCCTTTTGAATCTCTATATTATCCTTATAATTAACAATATCATTGTAATGTTTTTGATAAACACGATTACTTTTATTATTTTTAGTGAGCCGTGTTTTTATATATGGATGCATATCAATTGTTTTTGATAATGCTTCCTTTAAATCCATAGCATCCACATTTTTAAAAAATACACTACCATTTATATTATAAAAGGCTTTATCTTGACTTTTCAAGTCATGCACATAATTAAGCCATTGTTGAGAAGATAAAGGATAAAACTCCCTATTCTCATGTTTGACATGATTCACCCCATATAACTCTTTTATCTGTTCACAAATACTTATAATATTTGCATCACTTTCCAATAACTTTGTTAAACCTAATTCAACATTATATTCATCAAAAATCCTTGTCAATAATTTAATTAGTGATAATGATGTGAAACCAATACTTATAAGATTATTAGTAACACCAAAATCATCATATCCTAATATATCTGCACATAACTCAAAAATTTCTTTTTCTAATGAATTATTTGGTAAAGTGAAATCCTTTGAATCAAAAAATACTTTTTGTAAAGATTTTTTATCAATTTTGCCATTAGAAGTTAAAGGAATAAAATCTATTTTTTGATAAAAGATAGGAATCATATACTCTGGTAATGACTGAAGTAAAATGTTTCTCATATAATCTTTTTTTAATACAGTATTACTAACATAATAACCAATTAATTGATTATTATTCACAATAACAGTTGCTTGTTTTATTTCAGGTATAAGTATTAATTGGGATGCAATATCTTCTAATTCTACTCGATGCCCTCTTATTTTCACTTGATCATCTAATCTACTAAGATATTCAATGCCACCTTCTTTATTAATGTAACGAGCTAAGTCCCCTGTTTTGTATAGGCATTTATCATAGGTTGTTTGTGTGTATGGGTTGAGTATGAATTTTTCCTTTGTTAGATTAGGATCGTTTAGATATCCTTCAGCTAAACCCACCCCTGAAATATATAACTCTCCAACAGCACCTATTGGCAATAATCTCAAATCATCATCCAAGAGATAAATTTTTGTATTGGTTAATGGCATTCCTATTATGCTTTTATTTAAGTTTTCATCGATTATTTTCTTGTTTAATAACTGATAGGTAGCATGTATGGTAATTTCAGTTATTCCATACATATTAACTAATTTAGGCTTATTATCATTTTTAATTATTTTAAACCATTTATCTATTATATTGAAGTTTAATTTTTCCCCTCCAAATATTATATATCTTAAAGTGTTTATTTTTTTATTATTTTGTTTATATATTTCAATAAATTGTTCAAATACAAGTGGTGTTAGATTTAAAATTGATAGATTATTTTTATAAACATAATCATAAAATAATTGAAGATCTTTTCTCATATATTCTGACAATATTAATAATTTAGAACCATTACAAAGAGATGCAAAGATTTCCCAAACCGAAAAATCAAAATAATATTGATGAAATAAAGAAAACACATCATCAAAGCCAAATGAAAACAATCTACCACCATTAAATAAAAGTGAAACCAAACTACTATGTTTTATCATGACTCCTTTAGGAACACCCGTAGTACCACTCGTATAAATAAGATAAGCCAGACTATCACAAGCAATAGATAGTTTAGGATTGAAAACATTTACTTCATCACCATTTAGTATTTCATTTACTAATTTATCATCTAATACAATAGAAGCTTTTGTTTCTTTTAGTATGTGTTTTTCCCTCTCTAACGGTATATCTGTTGCTAATGGAACATAAGCCTTACCAGCCTTTAAAACACCCAAAATACCAATAATCATACTTGGACTTCTACTCAACTTCAAAGCAACAAAATCACCAAGACTAATAGATCTATCATTTATTAAATAATTAGCAATAATATTAGAATACTCATTTAACTGATTGTAAGTAATTTCAGTATCATTATACACTAATGCTATATTACTTGGATTAGACTCTACTTTTCTTTCAAATAAAGAAACAACAGTCTCATTTTGAGATAATTCTAATAATTTTAGATTGTTTGTGTTATTGTATTTGTTTATTATGAGCTTTTTATCTTTTTCTGTGATTAATTCTATGTTTTTTATTTTTGTTGATGGCTTATTTGTTAAGATAAGATTTAAACTTTGGTTAAATATCTTTATATATTCTGTATTATATTTTTCTCTATCATATTCATAGTTTAATATGTAGTTGTCTTTTTGAGAGTCAATTTGTAGTGAGAATGGGAATATTATAGTGTTTTGATTGAGATTCAAAGAGATTATATTTTTCAGATATTTGAAATCATCACCCACATTATAATATTCACCATATAATTCTCCTTTAAATGTATAATGACATGTTGGTATAAATCCAAATCTCTTTTTCATTTGAAATAATGAATAATTAGGTTTTTGTAAAAATTCTACATGTTTTTTAGAAAGATCACTTATGTATTCTTTGAGTGTCTTATTCTTATTTAATTTATAATTAAATGGTATGGTGTTTACAAACATTCCAGGATTGTTATATAAATACCCTGGCCTATTACTTATTGATATGGATATAAGCGAGTTATTATCATTTTGAAGTGAAAGTTTATTTAATAAGAGTAGATAAGATGATAAAAATAAGATATTAGAACTTATTCCATATTTCAATGCTAAATCATCTATTGTCTTTTTGTTTATCTTAAACATTTGTCTATTTATTTTTTCTTTATCTTTAATTACTGTAGTAAATGGTTTTATTCCACTATCCACATTTTTAAGCATACTACTATAAAATCTTTCATCAGATTCATCTTTTTCTTTTTGATAATGAAATATATTTGTATTTATTAATTGTTTATTAAGTGAGGAGCAGTAATTACTTTTCATTGATAGAATTAATGCATATATTGATCCATAATCAAATATTATATGATTAAAATCTAAAAAAAGACATAGCATATCTTTATTATTTATGATTACTATTCTATATAAATTATTATTTATTAGTTCAAAAGGTTTTATTAATTCACTTGAATCCTTAACATTCTCTACATTTTCTATTAAAATATCTGAATTATCATTTCTTTTAAGAAGAATTTTATCTTCTTTTTGAGCTAAAGTTGATTTAAGATAAGGATAAGAATTAAAAATAGCTACAATACTCTTTCTTAATTTATCTATATCAATACTTTTATCAAATTCAAAAATAAATGGGATATTATATAAAGTAGTATTTGGATTTTTAACTTGATCTAAGTATACATCCAATTGATTAGACATTAAAGGATAATAAACTTCTCTATCATTAAAATCATTATCCCAATCCATATTATTATCCTCTATTTTTATAATTTTCTTCGCAATATTTTTTATAGTTGGATTATCAAGAAGACTATACTGATTTATAGATTTATTAAACTCTTTTAAAATAATATTGGATAATTTTATTGTTAAAAGTGAATGTAAACCCAATGAAAATAGATTAGTACCCGTACTTATATTATTATTTTTTATTGATAATAATTCTTTTATTATATTAACTAATTTCTCTTCTATTTCATTAATAGGTTTTATAATGGTTTCTTCATTATTTTTAAATAGTTCTTCAATATTTTTAGGGACTATATTTTTTCTATCTACCTTTCCTCTATCATTTAATGGAAGCTGATTAATTCTTTTAATAACTGATGGGATCATGTAATCTGGAAGAAGTTTTTTAAGTACATTTTTTATATTATCCTCATCAATCAATTTATCAGACACATATCCAGCATACAATCTCACATCATTATCAATGCCTGTTAATTTAGATGCATTAAACCCAGCCACCACTATTTTATTTATTCCATCTACTTTTAATAGTGCTTGTTCCACTTCAATAGGTTCTACTCTATAACCATGAATATTTAACATGAAATCCTTTCTTTGATAATAAACCAAATCACAATTTTCATTGTAATATGCTAAATCACCTGTTTTAAGCAATATTTTATCATCTTGAGATTTAGAAAATGGATTAGGTATAAATTTCTCCTTTGTTAATTTTTCATCTTTATAGTAACCAAGTGCAATATTTCCAGAAAAACAAATCTCTCCTACAGTATTCTCCTCTCTTATTAACTTTTCATTCTCATCCAATAAATAAACAAGCACACCTTCAAATGGTTTTCCAATAGGTGTCATTGCATACGATTTATCAACCTTAAAATAAGTACCAATCCCCCCAGTTTCTGATTGACCAAAACCATTATAAATAATTGTCTTATTACTATATATATTAGAATTAATATCCCCCTCTACAAACATGGTCTTTAATAGACCATCCCCAAGTTTTAAAAATATCTGTGCTAACTGTGGTACAAAAATACAATGGTCAATATTATTTTCTTTAATATATTTAGATAAATATTCTATATTAGTTATTTTATCATCTTTTACTATATGTGTGGATGAACCTTTAGATAATGGGGCAAATATAGCCATTAAACCCAATATAAAAGATAATCCTGCTAAATTTAAAAATATCGTGTTTTCATCTATAATTTCATAATAAACTAATGGTATAAATGAAAAATTTCTATGGGAAAGCATAACACCTTTAGGGATTCCAGCTGAACCAGAAGTAAAAATAATCGCTGCTAATTCATTTAAGCTATTTTTTGAAAGTAATTTTTTATTAGAAGAGAATTTATTATTATTGTGTGATTTTTGTCTATAAAAAGAAGATATAAAATTATCATCAATTATTATTGATGACTCTAATTTATTGAATATTATTTTTCCCCTTTTAATTGGTGTTGATTTATCAATTATACTATAAGCCAATCCTAATTTCCAACAAGCAAACACACAAGCAATGACAATAGGGCTTTTATCTAAATAAATTGGAATAATTTCGTCTGTTTTCCTTATTTTCATGGATAGAAAAATAGCTATTTTATTACTTAAATCATCCAATTGTTTATATGATAATTCTTCATTTTCACATTTAATGGCTAAATCATTAGGTTTATCTTTCACATTTTTTAAAAAATCTTGAAGTATTGAATTCATATTATATCAACCTCAAATAAGTCTTTTTCATTTATTTTAGTAAATAATAATAATTCTAAAACAGATATTGTAAATCTGGTAAAGATAAATTGTTTTTATCTATAAGAATTTTTTCAACAATTTTTTTTCTCTTTGTTAAGATGTTATGATGACAATACAGTTCCAGGAAAATCTAATATCTCCTGAAAAAATAATTTTAAATCAAACAAACTATATCATCCTATTTCCATTTAATTTTTCTGAACTATTGTTTATAATTCTTGAAATATAAATTTTCAGGGATTGTGCAAGTTTTTCAATATCTGAATTATTAAAATAACGATTATCATACCTAATTATTGCTGAAAATAAATTTTCTTCTTTAAATATTATAAGTTGCAATTTATTATCGTTTTGTTGTGGGTTAACTTTTTCATAGGATTTATAAAACTCAATTTTGTTCTCTGATGAAAAAAATTTTGGGAATTGAACTCTGTGAAAAGTATAAATTACTCTAATTTGACTTTTTTTGTTAAAAAATTCTAATAATTTTTCAGTCCTGAAATTTGGAGGAACATCAATTCCCTCTTTAACATTTTCAATAGAATGATTAAAGTAATCTTTTAAGGAGTCTCCATGATTGATATTAAAAAATAAGGGAATGTGTCTCGCGAATAAGCCTATATTATTAGAATACTGTAAATTTTCGCGTCCATTGAATAAATATTCAATAAGAATATTTTTTTTGTTTAATAAGTTACTCACAGCCAAACTTAAAGATGATAAAAATAGTACATCATAATTATTATATCTATTTTTATTCATAAAATTTATTATTTCTTCAATATTATAATCAATCTTAAAAAAGTAACTATTTTCTTTTTCTTTTTCATTTTTTTCTAAAGAAATCTGATAAGAATCTAAAGAAAATTTTTTTAATTTTTTATTAAAGTAAGATTTAGCTATTGAAGAATTATTTTTCTCATGATCAGACAATTCTAATGAATAATTAAAATAATCAAGCTCTCTTAATGGAATTTTATTATCATAAAATATTTGTAATAAGTCATCAATGAAAATAGACATGGAAAATGCATCAAAAAGTATATGAGATACAACAAAAATCAAACTTGTTTCATTATCATGATAATAAATCTTAAAATTAAATAAAGGTGGTTTGAATGGATTAAAGGAAGTAATAAAATCTTTCTCTTCTATTTTTTTATTAATAATTTTTATGTCAAGTTCATCATAATTATCATTTCTTTTCTGATAAAATTTGTTTTCTTTTCTAATAAAATAAGTTTTAATATAATTATTAAGTTCAATATTTTGAATTAATGCATTTTTAAAAACTAAAGGGTTTAGTTTTCCAAAATTCAATTTTACAGAAATTATATCTCCACTATTTAATTGCTCTAATTGCTGAGGAGTTATTGGATAATAATCTCTTTTTGCATTAGAAGTATTATAAGAAAATCCTTTAGAATTTTTGATTTTATCACAAATTGTTTCAATTGTTCCGTTTTCAAATAATAAATTACTTAATTCAAAATTAATATGGTATTTTTCAAATATTTTACCTGCTAATTTTAATAAGGATATTGATGTAAAACCAATATCTAAGAGTTTATCATCCATAGCAATCTTTTCATGTCCTAATATTTCATGGCAAAAATCCCAAATATCTTTTTCTAAGTCTGTTTGTGGTTTTTTAAGTAGTTTAATATTTGAATCTTTTGATAAATCTTCTTCTGTTGGTTTTGGTAATTTTTTTACATCAATTTTTCCTGAAGAAGTTTTTGGAAATTCTTTTAAGTGAATATATATCTGAGGAATCATATAATTTGCTAACTTAGATTCTAAATCTTCTTTTAAATTTTTTTTAAAGTTTAATAATTCATTTTTAGTTAATTCATTTTTAGTTGTGAAATATAAAACTAATATTGGATTCTCATTTAATTCTTGAATATTAAGTCTTGTTTTTGTAATACCATAATTAGAAGGAATATTATTTTCTATTTCACCAGGTTCTATTCTTTGACCATGGAATTTTATTTGATTATCATGTCTTCCAATTATTGTAAATTCTTTATTTTCATTGCATTTTGCTAAATCCCCTGTTTTAAAATATATAATGCCTTTTTTTTCAACATACTTTTCTTTATTGAGATTATTATTATTCCAATAAGCCTTGAAAATACCATATCCTCCAATCCATAACTCACCGATCATATTTGGAGGTAAAGAATTGCCATCTATATCACAAACTTTTTCCACTATGTTTAAAACAGGTTTTCCAATAGTATTAGTATTTTCTGTAAGTAATATTCCATTACAATGTGGTGTCTCAGTAGAGCCATATAAATTATACAAATCAGCATTTGTAATCTTTTTAATTTTTTTAATTAAAGAGATATTGGATTTTTCACCAGTTAAATTTATTATTTTCATTTTCTTAAAAATATCATGAAGATTTTCATGTTCTAAACATTCTTCAATTACAGAAGGTGTAATTGTTAAACAATTGAATTTAGTTCTTTTATAAAACTTATCTAAATTAATAGGGTTGTGGAGAAGACTTTCATCTGCTAAAATAAAAGTAACACCATTAAATAATACAGATAAAAGATCTAAAATAAATACAGTATATACTTTTGAGGTTAAAGATAAGAATTTGAATTGATTATCTAATTTATTAAATGACAAAGTTTTATACTTGTCTGAAAGAGTCTTATGACTAAATAAAACACCTTTTGGATTACCCGTTGATCCAGAAGTATAAATTATACAAATTGGATTATTTAATGATAAAGTAAGATTTGGATTATTTATATTTTCCTCTTCAAGTAATTCATTGATATTTTCATTATTAATAATAAATTTTGCTTTAACATCTTCTTCAATAAAATTTCTTCTTTCAGCAACATCATCAGGATTTGTAAGTACAAATACTCCACCAGATTTAATAACTCCTAAAATACTTATTATTAATTTACTATTTTGCTCTAAATTAATAATTACAGAATCTTCAATATTTAATCCTCGTTTAATCAAAGAATTAGCAATCTTATTAGCTTTACGATTTAATTGATCAAAAGTTAAATTTCCATCTTTAGATATTAATACTAATTTATTTGGATAGGAATTAACTGTATTTTCAAATAATATGTTCAATAATTCACTTTTTTCAAATTCAAAACTTTCATCATCATGAATAGAACATAAACCAATATTTTTAAGAGGAATATTATTATTTTCATCTGAAAATTTTTGAAGTACTATTAATAAATTATTATAAAATAGTTGAACTAAATCAAAACTATATTTTGAGGAGTTATAAATTATTTTTAGTAATAATTCATTTGAATTTTCAATAATGATTGAAAAATCAGATTGTGGAATTTCAACAAGATCTGCATTTGCCACATTCTTATCTTCCCCATAAATGTATTGGAAATCAGGTAATTTAAAATCATTATATTGTTTAAAAGTAGGAAAATATGAAGAATATTCTTCACTTTTTTGGATTTGATTTTTAACTTCTGCTAAAAAATCTTTAGTAGTATGATTTGTATTGATATTCATTCCAAAAGCTATTTTTTGAAAATAACTCTTTTTTAATCCATTGCTCTCTCTCTCTCTCTCTCTCTCTCTCTCTATACTAATTAAAACCTCAGAAGAATATGTAAATTTAGTTAAAGTAAAAAGAATAGCCGATAAAAAATTGGAATCGGTTTTATAAAAATTATTTTTTTTTAAATTAGTAATCTCATGATTTAAATTAAAAATTTTCTCTTCAAATTCAATATTTTTAAGATTCCTATCTGAAGGTATAATGCTCTCATTATTAATAGATCCAATTGTTTTTTGGAAGAATATTTCTTCATCACTTAATATTAACGGCGCAAATAATTTATAAAGTTTTTCATTCTTTTTAAACCATTGATACTGCTGTTTGTTAAAGAAGTTAAAATTTATTTTGCTATTTTTAGTATAATTGAATAGTATTTCTTTAAAGAAATAATCATAGTTATCCTCCATATATCCACTATAAGAATTATAAAAATTAAGCATATTATCTATTATTAAATGTCTAAATTCCCAGCCATCACTTTGTAATAAATTTAAAGATTTATCATACATAACTAAAAAATCAAATATTAGTTTATGATTTAAGGTATTTATTATGCTTCCCCTATTTAAATAATAATATTTATAAAGCATCTCAGGACATACTTTAAATTTTTCTACTTTTGTTAAAATTTCTGTGATAAATAGAATATCCTCACCAAATGAATTAGGTGTCCATGAAGTTATATTCTTTATTAACCATTCTTTATTAAAAACTTTAGAATGTAAAGGTATTAATGTAAATAATCTTATCTCTATAAGTTCTTTTTTAGTAAATAATTTATTTTTTAGATTATTATCTCCTGTTATTTTTTTAAATGTTTCTTCTTGAGAAATTAAGTCAAATTCTTGGCTTGTATAATATTCCATGAAATATACAAAGTTAGGATTATCTTTTAAATATTCTTTTAAAGTTGTGTATATTTGTGGATATATCTCATCATCAGAATCAACAAAATGAATATATTGACCTTTAGCTTTTTTCAATCCAACATATCTCGCATATCCTAAATTCATATTAACATTATTATTAATAATATGCACATTAATGTTATCTGATTTTAAAATATTATTAATAATCATCACATATTCTTTAAAATCTTCCATTCCGTCATTAACGATGATAACTTCAAAACTATCATTATTTAAATTATTATTTTTAACACTTTCTAAACAACGTTGAAAATATTCTATATTAGTATTATATGTTGGTATGATAATAGAAAACAATATGGGCATAATAAACAAATCCTTTGATTTTTAATTCTTTTAATAGGGCAACAATTATTTTTTCTAAAGCTTTACTTTTGGCACTGTAAAAACATGATAGATTCTACAAGGTTGTCAAATATGTTACTTTCCTGGCTGAAAACCAGATTTCAGATCTTTGAATACAATATTCTTTTTATAGTCAAGAACCAAATTTTTTGCAAAAATCATTGTTTTTAATTTTTTCTTAAATTTAATTTATTAAGTTTAAATTCATTATTTTTAATAAATAATTAAAATAAACCATTTAATTTTTATATTAATAAAATTTATTAAATAGACTTTTGAAAATCATGATATTTTAATAATTGCAAAAAATTTGGTTTCGTACTATACCATATCATATTTTGAAAAAGTTTCTTAAATCACTACCCTACAATATAATAATGGTTTATAATAAATAGTATATAAATGTTTTTTGTTTTTTCGAATTTTTCTAACTCACACTCCCCCCCCAATGCTGTCAACTTAAGGGCTGTCAACTTAAGGAAAATCAAATTTATCATATGTCAGCATTTAAATTAGATTTCATTACTTTTCAAATCATCATAATAGATATAATCCTATTAAAACTATAACTTTATTAAAACAATTGAAATTAAGAAAATAGGTTAAAATTTGATGGTATGTATATGGTCTAATTTTGTCTGACTAAAAACCAAATTTCAAATCTTTAAAAATCATGCTCTTTTTACACAGTATACTATTTCAAGCTTAGAAGAAAGTTTTATCTTAAAAATACAAATTTTATAAATTAAAATTAAAAATATTCCTTAAAATTCTTTAATTCACCTATTGAAAAATTAGTAATGTTTAGTGAATAATATTTAATTAATCCAATAAGATTTTTAATTTTTTTCTCATCATAATGTGAAGATGAATAAATAATAGTAATCTTTAAATTATGTTTTAATTTTGAATAAAGGAAATATAATTCATTATTCTTTATAGATTTATTTTGATTATTTTTTATTTTTCTTAAAGGTTCTATTTTAATGTTGTCATCATTCCAAAGATCTTCATCATTCATGAAATTATAAGTAATATTAATATTCCTCTTTTCATATTTATTTATCATATATGCTTGAGAATTTAAAGGATTTTCAATAAATTCTAAAAATGTATTTTTTACATAATCCAAGAAATCTTTAATTAACATTTCTTTATTTATCTTAAATCTTAAAGGTAAAAATGTAGCGAAAAATCCGAAAACATTAGAATACTTTATTTCGTTACGACCATTAAAATAATTATTAATAAATACATTTTCTGTTTTTAAAAAATCACTGATTGTTAAAATTAATGCAGATAAAAAGAAGTTACTTAATAAAATCTCATTATTCTCTAAAAATTTTTCTATATCTTCAGTATTCAAATAAATTTCTTTAAATTTTATACTCTCATTGAAATTAGAAGATTCATAATCTTGTTCAAAGTTTTTTAAGTAGTTTTTATAAAACTTAGGATGATTAATATCTTCAATTAATTTACTATTATTATTAAAAGATTCTAAAACATAATCAAAATAATCAAAATTTTTGTTATTAACATTTTTTCCATTGTAAATTTTATTAAAGTCTTTGAAAAAGATCTTCATTGAAAAATCATCACCAAGAATATGATGAACATCCATTAATAAAAATATTTCATTAAAATAATAATATAATTCAAAATGAAACAATGGTTTTTCAAATAAATCAAAAGGTTTAACAAAATTATTTTTTATATTCTCACTTAATTCTTCATTATATATTGATATATCAATAATACAATTATCATTCCTTTTTTGATAAATTCTGTCTTCTCTTTTTATAAAATATGTTTTAATATATGGATTAACTTCAATTGTTTTTGTTAAAGCATCTTTAATCTTATAAATATCAAAATAATCTGGCTTGAAGCTTATACAAAAAGGCATGTTATTTGCATCATCTAATAATTTTTTATTAATGGATAGAAATCCTATTTGTTGATAAGTTAAGGGATATAATTCTCTTTTTTCATATTTTTCATTATTCATAGAATTTTCATTATTTTTTTTTGAAGATTGATTTAATATATCATAGGAAATACTACGAATAGAAACATTAGTTTTAAGCAAAAAAGATAAATTAATCTCAACAGAATATTTTTCTAAAATTTTTAATGATAATTTAATAAATGATAATGATGTGAAACCAATACTTAATAAACTATTAGTAACACCAAAATCATCGAATCCCAAAATTTCACTACAAAATCCCCAAATATTTTTTTCTATATCATTTTCAGGTAACACAATATCATTAATAAATAAATCAGTGAATTTAGGTCTTGGCAACTTCATTACATCAATTTTACCACTTACAGTTTTTGGAAATTCATCTAAATAAACATAAATCTGAGGAACCATGAAAATAGGTAATTTACTTTGAAGTTCATCACGGATGATTTTTTTAAAATCAAATCTGTTATTATCCATTAATTTATCTTTTGTTGTGAAATATAAAGAAAGAACATTTTCATTATTAATTTTTTGAATACGAGCTACTGACTCTTTTAAACCACAATTAAGAGGCAAATTATTTATTATTTCATCGGATTCAATTCTTTGTCCATGAAGCTTAAGTTGATCATCAACTCGCCCCAATATAAAATAATCACCATTATTATCATATTTTGCTAAATCACCAGTTTTAAAATAAGGTATCCCATTAAACTTAATAAATTTTTCATTGGTAAGCTCATTATTATTCCAATAACCTTTACCAAGGCTTAAACCACCAACCCACAATTCACCCACAAAATCAGGAGAAAGATTATTTCCATTAATATCTACAACCATCTCTAAAACATTTAAAAGTGGTTTACCAACGCTAATAACTTTATCATTTTCTTTTATCAATTTAATATTTGAAAACATTGTTTCAGTTGTACCATAACTGTTATACAATCTAATATTTTTATTAATTTCATATATTTTTCTAACTAAGTTTGAATTAAGTTTTTCACCAGCTAAGATAATTATCTTCAGCTGATTTATTAAATCATGAAAATCCTTATTATCTAAATATAATTGAATAAATGATGGTACAGTACAAATTGACTTAAAATTAGCTTTATTAAATAGATTAAATAATTTTTTTGGATTTTGTAAAACTTCTTCATTAGCAAAAACTATAGAAATATCATTTAATAAACACAGAAATAAAGTAATATAAAATGGGGTATATGAAACAGCAGTACTCAATAAATAACTATTAATATTATTATTTAAAAAAACAGAAGTTATAGAATTATATTCACTAAAAATCACATTATTAATCAATGCTTCATGTGTTAGTATCACACCTTTAGGTTCACCCGTAGAACCAGAAGTATACATGATAGAAAAAATATCACTACTTATTAAATCAATAGAAGGATTATGATAATTAGTATTAAGTTGATTAAAAATGGAAGTTATATATATAATTTTGGTATTAAAATTTTTATCGTATTTAAAATCATTATTAACTATAATAAATTTAGCACCAGAATCCTTTATTAAAAAATTAGTTCTTTCAATTGGAAAATCAGGTTTAGTTAGAATAAATACTCCACCAGCTTTTACAACACCTAAAATAGAATAAATAAGATTACTGTCGCGATTTAAATTAATAATAACTCGATCACCAATATTTAATCCATTATGAATTAAATTATTAGCAACACAATTAGCTTTACAATTCAATTCACCATAAGTTAAATTAGCATCATTAGCAAACAAAATAACTTCATCTTTATTAACATTAACTATTCTTTCAAATAATTTATCTAATGTTTTTGATGATTTCTTAAGAATAGACATTGAATATCCCCTTATCTTGAATAATCTAAAAATTTCTAATTATAGTGGGCAACAACTATTTTCAATAGAAAAAATTGCTATTAATATATGAGAGTTTCTATAAACCCAATAATTCAAAAATTTAGAATTTCAGATCTCATTATCCGTACTTTAAATTTAAAATAAAGTATTTTTAGCAAATATTAATATTCATCGATATTGACAAAAATGAGGTTTATAAAAACTCTCTATAGTAATTTGAAAAATGTTTGTAATTAACCATTTATTTTTAAATATCTTATTATTTATTTTTAAATATCTTATTTTTAAAAATTTCAATTAATATTAAATTAGTTTTTTAAATAATAATTTTTATTTCTTTATTTTTAAAAATAATAATTATAATTTTTTTAATTAAAAATTTGACATTTATGATAGGATTTAAAAAATTTCATTATTGAACTTGTTCAATTAGAAAAACGAAGTTTTTCTTTACTTAAAAACATTAGTTCGTACACTATATAATATTAAATTAATTTAACTTAAATTAATTTAACTTAAACAACAATTTATATTTTTTTAATTTATATTTTTTTATTGTTGAAAATTTATTTTCAACTTAGAAGAATTTATTCTTCGTTTTCAAGAATATGAATTATAATTTTTTAATTAAAAATTTCATATATCATACTCCAATTTTTTTGCAATTTAAAATTTTTTAATTTTTATTAAAATATCATGATTTTCAAAAATTATTTAATAAATTTTATTAATATAAAAATTAAATGGTTTATTTTAATTATTTATTAAAAATAACGAATTTAAACTTAATAAATTGAATTTAAAAAATTAAAAATAATGATTTTTGCAAAAAATTTGGTTCTTGACTATAATGTTTCAGAAAAAAAATAATCATCGCCCAGTTTCTTAAAAAAAAAATTTTTTAGGATTAAAATCTTAGTTTTAACAAGTACCTTAAAATTTAGGGAGGGCATGAAAATGTATGATCCTATTTAATCAATGTTAAAAAATCATAAACTATTTTTGCAGCATTTACAGCAGAAGGATCTCCTAAGGTTTTAGAGGATAATTCTACAATATCAAATCCAATGATATCTTTTTTAGCTATTATTTTTAAAAGCTCTCCAAAATCAGATAAATTTATTCCATTAGGGATTGGGTTTCCAACTGATGGCATGTAAGCTGGATCAAATACATCACAATCAATAGAAAGATAAACTGAAGAGTTAATAGCTAAAAGTTCTTCTTTAATAATATTTAAATCTTTAAAATCACTTGAAGAGAATATTTTAATATTTTTATTATTTTTTCCAAATTCATACTCTTCTTTTGATGATGAACGAACACCAAGTTGAAGGATTTTTTCAGGATTTAAATCATGAACTCTTTTCATAACAGTTCCATGTGAATATTTTTCACCCTGATATGTATTTATCATGTCCATATGAGCATCAAAATCAATTATTGTAAGTTCATTGATATTAAATTCATTGGATAATCCTTTAATGGCTGGATAGGTTATACTATGTTCTCCGCCTAATAGAATTGGTTTTAAATTTAGGGATAATAATTCAGATACACTACTTTCAATGATCTCCAATGTTTTCCTCACATTTCCATGAACGACTTCAATGTTTCCTAAATCAAAAAAAGGGATTGTAAGCTCTTTCTCAAATGCAAAATTATATTTTTCAAATGAAAAGGAACTTTCTCTTATGAGTGTTGGACTTAATCGTGAACCAGTATGATATGAACTTGTACTGTCGAAAGGAACTCCTAATATGCCCCATGATATTTCATCTAAAGTTTTTAAATCATGGGAATGTTTAGAAAAAGCAAATTTTCCTGGATTGTATGTATTTAAGAGCATGGAAATCAACTCAATATTTTGTGTTAATATTATATTTTAATTTATTCATGTATTAATTTAATTAATTAAATAAAACGAGCATCAGAAAGCTTATCTTTAGCAGAAAAATGTTTTTCTTCAAACCAACCAATTTTTATAGAATCATTTTTAATTCCATTTAGTTGAGGAACATAAGGTTTAATATCTAATAATGGAGTTTCATCAAGAATATCCATATTAGAAATATAAAGAATATTATCTTCAATTGAATCTAATTTAACAATTGATAAACCTACTGAATTAGGTCTTTTTGGAGACCTTGTTGCGAATACACCATGGGTATTATTATCTAAAAAAGGTGTTACTTCAAGAGAAAATCCTTTAGACTTATGTAAATAGTAAATTAATATAAGATGTGAAAATCCATTTAAATCTTTTAAACCATTTTTTAAGCCTTCATTAATATGTATTTCTCCTTTTACTCCTTCACCACCAATTGGTTGAATAGGCATTCCTTTTAAATTTTTAAAAGGAGAATATATCATTCCAATACTGTTAAATTCTATTTTAGGCATAGTTATTCACTTAAAAATATTGTTATTGATAAGAAAGATATTTAAGATACTAAAAACTTTAAATAAGAATAAAATCAGAGTTAACAGACAATTATTTAATATAACAATTACTTAGTAATAAGTTCTTGATAAAGAAGAGGTAAAAATGTACCTATGTCTGTTACAATACTAACTACCTGAGCACTACCACGATCAGAAAGTTTAGTAACTGTTGCAGGATTAATATCTACACAAATACTTTTAACTTTTGATGAAATTATATTTCCAGTAGCTATTGAATGTAACATTGTAGCTATCATAATAACCATGTCAATATCTTGCGAATAATGTCTCATGAGTTCTTGAGCTTCAATAGAATCTGTTATTACATCAGGAAGTGGTCCATCATCTCTAATTGAACCAGCTAAAATGTAAGGAACATTATTTTTAATACATTCATACATAATGCCTTTTTTTAAAACACCATTTTCAACAGCATTTTTAATAGAACCTTGATCATTAATCTCATTAATAGCTCTAATATGATTTCTATGACCTTTATTTACAACATTTCCTGTTTTTATACAAACACCAAGGGATGTTCCATAAAGTGCATTTTCAATATCGTGTGTTGCTAATGCATTCCCTGCAAACAAATAGTCAATAAAACCATTCTTAATCATCTTTGATAGTAAAGTTGCAGAACCTGTATGCACAATAGCTGGACCACCCACAATAGCTATTTTCCCACCATTTACCTTAATTTCTTTGATTTCATCAGCAATATTCTTTATCATGGATTTCAATGGTTTTTCTGATGAAACATCACTATTCATAAATTCAAAAACACCTTTCCTACCTCTTGGTCTTTGTGGAGGAGTAACTTTAATACCTTCTCTTCCAACCACAATTAAATCTCCTTTTCTAACTTTTGAGATGGTTTTACAGAATGCTCGATTGTTTTCCTTATCAATAATGATCATACAATCCATTTCAATATTTTCAACTAAAAGCCAATCCCCATCATAGAGAATATGTGTGGTGTGATTTGTTGTTGAATAAAAATCAGATGGGACAACTTTATCTTTAAGAGATTCCATCAATTCAACTTCTTTTATTTCAGATATTGAAGCTCCTAATTCACTTAATTCATCTAATATGTTGTTTAATAAAGTAGGTGAATCAGCAGAAACAAATATTCTTGTTTTACTAATATCTGACTTTCTCTTTCCAACTTTAAAATCAAGAATTTTGAAGTCTCCACCTTGATTCATGATTGCATCTAATGCTTTTGGCAAGATTAAAGAGTCGATAATATGACCAGATAATGTGATTTCTCTTTGATTCATGTTTTTCATCTTTAAGGTTTAATTAAAAGTGTATGCAATCATATTTATCTTTAAATGAAATATAATTAATTGCTTCATTAGCTGGAAACTCTAATTTATCTTTAAATCTTCTTTAAAATTTAGAATCCAATTTTTAAAACATAATAATATTTATTTATAGTAACTTATATAAATAATAATTATAAAATTAGTAATATTACAAATTATTTATATAATTAAAAATTATTTATATAATTAAAATGTTAATAAATAATAAAATTTTAGTTTCATACATACGACATAATGCAAAATTTTAACTGCATTAAATTAACCTATGGATTGATATCAAAAACATTTACATTACTTACTAATATAATGATATCTGAATATAATGATATCTGAATTTAATTTAATTAATTTTTATAAAGTTGTAATATATTGTGTGCATGAGTAACTTTAATTTAAAATATCAATAAATATTAAAATATGATATTAATTAAATAAGTAACTGATTTAATTATTAATTAAATTTAATCATCATTTCTAAAGAATATTTTTATTTAAAAATTTATACAAATTTATTTTATAAAATAAGTATTTTAAATAGAATAAGTATTTTAATAAAGAATATTATATTTTAATTAATTAAATTTATCTAAATGTTAAATTAATAAAAATTAATTTTTATAACAAAAATTATAATAAAAATTAATTAAATTAAAATTATAAAAAATTAAGGCTCATGCACATGACACACTGCAAAATTTTACTGCAAAATTTTTAATTAAGTTAAATTGAAAATAGCTATAATTATTTTAGATATATTTGCATTATTTACTAATATAATGATATCTGTATTTAATTTAATTGATTTTTATAAATTTTATCGAATTTGTCATATATTAGGTTGTGAGCCAAAATTAATTAAATTAAAATATATAAAAAATTAATTAAAATATATAAAAAATTAATAATAATCAAATAAATACCATGATAGGAGAAATATTATGGATAAAGAAAAGAAAATGAAAATAATTAAAACTGCTGGAATAATAATTGCTTTAGTATTAATAGCTTTTGTACTTAGAGCACAAACATACAATATGAGTGCATTTCCTCAAGAAACTAAAGAAATGTTTACTGACTCAGATGGACTCCCTTACTTTAGTGAAATGGACTCTTACTATCATCTTAGACTTCTTGAAAACTTTGTAGATCATGGATATTTTGGAGATACAATAGTAAACAATAGTCAATGGGATAACCATAGAATATCTCCAGACGGAGTAGAATTTTCTTATCCCCCAATGATATTTTATGTGACATTATTTTTCTATAAGATTGTAAGTTTAATATTCCATGGTATCCCTATAAAGTTCGTTGCTTACTGGACTGGTGCTTTAATGGGTTCACTTGTTGTTATTCCTGCTTTTATTATTGTGAGAAGAATAACAAATGCCTATGGAGGTGTAGTTGCAGCATTACTTATTGCAATGTCTCCTAATTTCTTTTCTCACACTTATGCTGGATTTTATGATACTGATATGTTTACAGTTTTATTGCCACTTATAATACTATTTTTCTTTATAGAAAGTGTTCGTAACAAAAATCATAAATATAGAATAGTATCTGCAGTACTTACAGCTGTTACAATTGTATTCTTTTCTCTTTCATGGAGTCAATATATATTTTATCCAGCTATTTTTACATTTGCAATAGTCATGTTTTTAGTTTTAGGATTTATATTTAAAATAAAATTATTTAAGCCTATAAAAGATTATCCTAATATAAAATCATGGTTTATAAACCAAAAAGAAATATCTGCAATATCTATACTTATAATAGTATCTTTTGTTGGATTATCAATTACAGTAGGATTTGATAATATTATGGCTGGTGTTGTTGGACTTTTTAATTCAGTAAACATTCAAGGTGCTGGTGGACTTGGTAACTATCCAAATGTTTTGGTTTCAGTTGGAGAGATGCAAAAACCAACTATTCTTTATGGAGGATTGTTTGGACTATTTTCTTCAAGTAGTGGAGGAATTATCAATGGTGTAGGAGGAGTATTGGTATTCTTTGCTTCATTGTTTATGATTTTTATTTTTGCTTATAGTTTCTGGAACTTAAGAAATATTAGAAATAAGGATTTAAAAGGTAAGAAACTTCCTAAATCTAAAAGAAAAAGTGGAGCTATTATTAAATCGAGTAAAAATAAAAGTTTTCTTGAAAAATTTGCTGATTTACTCATTAGTAATAATTTGGAAGAAAGCAAAAAAGAAATGCTTTTATATATTACTACTTTTGGTTCTTGGATAATAATAACCTTATTTGCATCTCTTAATGGTTCAAGATTCATACCATTTTTCGTTATTCCTATTGCTTTAACAGCTGGAATATTTGTTGGATACCTTTACCAATACATTAAAAAATATACTGAAAATAACAACTTGTTTTATATATCAATACTATCTTCATTGTTAATAAGCTATTCACTGTTAATGCTATTCAATGAATTCTTATCTCCTTTAATTATTCTTATTGTATTAATAGTATTATCTTATCTTTTAATATATGGTCAAAAAACTATTTTTAGTAATGTTAAGAAATTAAAAAGATTAAATAGAGTAAAAGGAAGCTTCGTTATTTTATTAATATCTTTAGCCTTTATAGCACCAACAATTACGGGAGCTTACTATGCCTCCACATATTCACAACCAGGTACAAGTGACCCTATGTGGAATTCAATGGAAAATATTAAAGCAACACAGCCCAATGATACTGTTATAGCATCATGGTGGGATTTCGGTTACTTATTTGAAATAGCTGCTAATAGAATGACTGTCTTTGATGGTGGTTCACAATCTGGTGAAAGAGCCTATTGGATGGGGAAAGCTATTTTAACATCCGATGATAAACTATCTTCAGCTATTCTTAAAATGTTAGCTACTACTGGTAATAGAGCAATAGATGCTTTAAATAATTATACTAAGGATAAAGGAAAAGCTGCAATGATTTTAGAAGATATTTTACCTAAGTCAAAGACTGAAGCTGAAAATGTTTTAACAAACAATTATAATTTAACAGCAGATCAAGCCAACACAATTGTAAATTATAGTCATCCAAATAATCCACGACCAGTAGTCTTTGTAATGAGTTCTGATATGATAAGTAAGGCTGGTGTATGGAGTAACTTTGGATCATGGGATTTTGAAGCTCAACAAGGTAAAGTAAGTAATTATTTAACTAATCCTCAATCCAGCTCACCAATGACACAAAATGAAACTGGTAATACTACAGAAATGATAAACTATCAACAAGGACAAGGCAATAATTCAATTGTATTTAAAACCGTATTTACTCAGTATACAAATGGTTCTACAGACATAAAATTTGTTGCAAGCCATGATGATGGAACTCCAATTTTACTTCAAGATGGTAGTGAACTTAAACCACAGTTTAATGGTAGAGAAATACTTATATCTGATGCTAAGGTTATTGAAAATGGAAATTTAACTGTTGAAAAAACTTTAAATGAAGGTGGAGATTATTCATTAGTTATTATGGGTGAAGGTGGTATTTATCAATCTATTTTAATGAGTAAAGATTTATCAAATTCCATGTTTACAAAACTCTATCTTATGAATGGAGCAGGTCAAAGTTCATTTGAAAATGTTGGTAAGGAAAGTGGTGTTTCATTGTGGAAAGTTAAATAATATTTAATAGTTAAATATTGTTTTTAATTAAGAGTATGCTCTCTGGGGTGTATACTCTCTTTTTTTATATTAGAACTTAAACTTATAATTTAATTCATTAATATATATCAACTCAACTTGTTGTTGTCCAATTTTGATTATAATCATATGGAAAGTTCTTAAATTTTTTAAAAAAGTTATTTAATAAGAACTTTATAAAAACTACTATATTTTAAAATATAAATTCTCAATTTTTCTATTTAGGTACTGTAAAAAGAGGATAGAAATTTAAAATCTGGAATTTGATTTTCAAACAGGAAAAATTTAGGCTTTGAAAAATTCAACTGATGAAGATACTGATGAAGATATAATATTTTATTTAATATGTATAATACTTCATTTTTAAAGCATTTTAAGAACTTTATAAGATTAATATCGTGCTAAAAAAAGACTTTTACTTACACTATACATTTGAGTAGAAAGTCAAAAATAAATTCATCGGTTGGATTTTCCACATCCCCAATCTTCCCTGTTTGAAAACCAGATTTTCAGATCTTTGAAAAACATACTTTTTTACATAGACATAAATTCAAAAATTATTTATATGGATTATGCAATATTATATAATATATGGTTATGTTTTTGAGGTTTGCAAAAACTTCAAAAAAAATAAGCATTTGCATTGTTTTTTTTGTAATGATCCAAGAGAAAATCTGAGCTAATATTCCACTAAAACAAGGATTAAAACTTTATTATCACTGTTTTATGTGTTCCATTTCAACTAATTTAATATATATTCCACTAAAACAAGGATTAAAACTTCATTGTTAAAGCACTACTGTATCCGCAAGGGTCTTGGTTTGATTCATATTCCACTAAAACAAGGATTAAAACTTTATTGTTAAAGCACTACTGTATCCGCAAGGGTCTTGATTTGATTCATATTCCACTAAAACAAGGATCAGAACTTATTTGTTGACATAATATAATATACTTATACATATTCCTATGTAAATTTCACTAAAACAAGGATTAAAGTTATTGCTGACTTTTTTTACTATTTATAATCTTTTAATATAGTGAACTAAAAAATGTTTTTAAGTAATGAGTTTTTTAAAAATATCTCTAAATTATCAATTTCATAAATAAAAATATAATATTATTTATTTTAAAAAATAAAATATTTAAATT